>CANQAQ010000008.1 GCA_947589275.1 uncultured Bacilli bacterium
ACATTAATGCTCCCTTGCTTCCTGTAAAATCTGTTCCTTCTAATTTAACATCATCTAATAAACCAGTTATTTCTACACCTGCTAATTTTGCATATCTTAAATTCTTATCATATAATGTTTGTGGATCTAGTTTTATTACTCCCTTACTTCCTGTAAAATCGGCTCCTCTTACATAAACAGCATCGAATGAACCAGTTATTTCTACATCTGCTAATTTTGTATTTTTTAAATTCTTATCATATACTGTTTGAGGATCTAGTTTTATTACTCCCTTGCTTCCTGTAAAATCTGTCCCTCTTACATCAACACCATCAAATGAACCATTTATTTCTACACCTGCTAATTTTGCATAGCTTAAATCCTTACTAGATACTTCTTGAGGATCTATTATCGCTCCTTCGCTTCCTGTAAAATCTGTACCATATACATCAACACCATCAAATGAGCCTTTTATTTCTACACCTGCTAATTTTGCATTACTTAAATCCTTATCATATACTGTTTGTGGATCTATTACTACTCCTTTGCTTCCTGTAAAATCTATTTTCATTACATCAATACCATCAAATGATACACCACTTAAATCTAATAATTTCCATAAATTATCTGGAATAGCTATTTCATTATTTTCAAAAAGTATTTGTTGAAGTATTTTTTTATCTATGTCTAATTTTATATGGTCTTTTCCACCATTTCTTTGATATTTATATAATTTATCAGTTAACATTTTTCTTGATTTTAATATATGCTCTATTTCCATAACATTTTCCTCCAAATTAAATCTATGCATTATTATAACAATTTCTTTATTTTTTTCAAGATATAATAACCAATAAAAATGAAAAAATTACCAAAAAAAGACCTATACTTAGGTCAATTATTATTCTAATTTTAGTTGTTTTTGAAATACTTTTTCAATTTTATCTTCTATTTCTTTATATTTATCATTATCAATTATTTCTACGTCTGTTAAATCAGCACCTAATTTTATTGCATGTTGATATTCATAAAAAGACATTTTTGCTCCTTCGCTTCCTGTAAAATCTGTTCCCCTCATATTAATATCATCTAATGAGCCAACTATTTCTACATTAGCTAATTTTGTACCACGTAAATTACGAAATCTTACTTTTTGAGGATTTATTACTACTGTCCCTTTGCTTCCTGTAAAATCTGCTCCCTCTACATCAACACCATCTAATGAACCAACTATCTCTACATCCGCTAATTTTGTACCGTATAAATTCTTATCATATACTTTTCTTGGATTTAATACTCCACCTTTACTTCCTGTAAAATCTGTTCCTATTACTTCAACATAATCTAATGAACCAACTATCTCTACATCCGCTAATTTTGTACCGTATAAATTCTTATCATATACTTTTCTTGGATTTAATACTCCACCTTTACTTCCTGTAAAATCTGTTCCTCTTACATCAACACCATCAAATAAACCAACTATTACTACATTAGCTAATTTTGTACCACGTAAATTACGAAATCTTACTTTTTGAGGATTTATTACTACTGTTCCTTTGCTTCCTGTAAAATCAGTCCCTACTACACAAACACCATATAATGAACCAGTTATTTCTACACCTGCTAGTTTTGCATTTCTTAAATTCTTACAATATACTTTTTGTGGATCTATTACTACTGTCCCTTTGCTTCCTGTAAAGTCAGATCCTTCTACTTTAACACCATCAAGTGAGCCTTTTATTTCTACATTAGCTAATTTTGTATTTCTTAAATTCTTACAATATACTTTTTGTGGATCTATTACTGCTCCTGTACTTTCTGTGAAATCTGCTCCTTCAACATAAACATAATCTAGTGAGCCTTTTATTTCTACATTAGCTAATTTTGTACCGTTTAAATCATTAGCATATACTGTTTGTGGATTTAATACTCCACCTTTGCTTCCTGTAAAATCTGTACCTTTTACTTTAACATTATCAAATGAACCAGTTATTTCTACACCTGCTAATTTTGCATTACATAAATTCTTATCATATACTGTTTGTGGATCTATTACTACTCCCTTGCTTCCTGTAAAATCTATTTTCCTTACATCAACACCATCAAATGATACGCCACTTAAATCTAATAATTTCCATAAATTATCTGGGATAGCTATTTTTTTATTTTCAAAAAGTATTTGTTGAAATAATTCTTTATCTATGTCTAATTTTATATGGTCTTTTCCACCATTTCTTTTATACTTTATTAATTTATCAGTTAACATTTTTCTTGATTTTGATATATACTCTATTTTCATAACATTTTCCTCCAAATTAAATCTATACATTATTATAACAATTTTTTCTAAACAATTTATTAAAATACTATTTATTTATTAGTACTTTTTCATCAGTTTCAGAATTATAGTAAGTAACAATACCATCTTCACCTACTAATGAAATAGCAATATCATTTGCACTTATTCCCTTATCTTCATCAACATAAATAACGTTATCATTTACTGGCATAAAAAAATATCCAGATGTCACATCAAATATAACTGCATTATCACCATTTACAACAATGGCTTTATCATATTTTTTTAAGAATTGGATAGTACCTAAAGAAAATACAATCAAACCTGTAAGTATACCAAATTTTAAAGAAAACTTTCTATTACTAATTTTGAAAAAATTATTACTTAAAGTTTCATTAAGTCTATGTAAATCAATATCAATTAGTTTTAAATTATTATTAATCTTTTCATATAAATCTCTTTTTTCCATATAATTCTCCTTTCAAAAAGTAGTAATATACTAACATTTTAGGGCTATTTTGTCAATTATATGTTATACTTGTTTTAGGTGGAAAAAGATGTTTAAATATACACTTGACAATAAAAGATATCATACACTTAATTATTACTATAATAAAAAATATGGATGTAAAGTATTTAAGGTAAGCTTAAATGCTAATTTTTCATGTCCAAATATAGATGGTACCAAAGGTTATGGTGGTTGTATATATTGCTCACATGGATCTGGTGATTATTATAAAAATAATACTGACTTAATTACTCAGTTTAATGAAGTAAAAGAAAAATTACATAAAAAATGGCCTAAAGCAAAATATATTGGATATTTTCAGGCTAATACTAATACTTATGCTCCTTTAGATGAATTAAAGGAAAAATATGAATTAATTTTAAAACAAGATAATGTAGTTGGACTTAACATTGCAACTAGGCCTGATTCTATTAGTGATGAAGTACTTGATTATTTAACTAAATTAAATAAAAAAACAGATTTAGTTATTGAACTTGGATTACAAACTATACATGATAAAACTGCTAAATTAATTAATAGAGGTAGTACTTTAGAAGAATTTGAAGATTGCTTAGATAAATTAAATAAAAGAAATATTGATGTAGTTGTCCATATTATAAATGGTTTACCATATGAAACTAAAGAAATGATGATTGAAACAGCTAAATATTTATCAAATAAAAAAATATTAGGAATAAAAATACATATGCTTCATATTCTTAAAGATACAAATTTATTAAAACTATATATAAAAGAAAATTTTCATGTACTTACTAAAGAAGAATATGTTGATATAGTTTGTGATCAACTTGAGTATTTAAATGAAAATATAGTGATAAATAGAATTACAGGTGATCCTGACAAAGATGAATTAATTGAACCAACATGGCTTATAAAAAAATTTACTGTACTTAATGAAATAGATAAAGAATTAAAAAGAAGAAATACTTATCAAGGATTTAATAGAAGTATCTTAAATAAAGTTAGACAAATATGTGAAAATAATTTAAAAGAAAATGACTTAGTAGTTGATATGACTATTGGTAATGGTAATGATACATTATTTTTATGTAATTTAGTAAATAAGGGTTTTGTATTTGGTTTTGATATTCAAGATATGGCAATTACTAATACTAATAATTTATTGATTAAAAATAATATATCAAATTATAAATTATTTAATGAAAATCATAAAAATATAAATAAAGTATTAAAAGAATATAAAGGAAAAATAAGTTTAATATTATTTAATCTAGGATACCTACCAAATGCAAATAAAAATATAACTACTAATCATATATCTACAGTTAATGCACTTAAAAATAGTTTTGAAATGCTTAATAATAAAGGAATTATATTAATAGTCTTATATCCACATGAAGAAGGTAAAAAAGAAGAAATCAGTATAAAAAATTACTTAATTAAAAATAAAGTTGTATATAATGAGTATCATAATACTAATAATATAAATTCTCCATTTTTAATTGAAATAAAAATAAGAAATTAATTTCTTATTTTTTTAACTAAAATCTTTTTTTCTATCACGCATTAAAGTATATATTCGTATATCTTCATCATTTTCATATACTTTTTCATTTTCACAAACAATATCACTACTAATATTTTTATATAATTCTAACATTACTTCTAGTTCTTCTTTTGATTTTTTCTTAAAGAATGATGCTAATCCATACACATCACTATTATTAATAAAATCAAAATATTTATTTCTTTCTCTACTATCTATTATTATAGGAGCATTATTTGCTTTACATAAATTATAGTTTGTTATTATTCTACCTGTTCTACCATTTCCATCTTCAAAAGGATGAATATGCATAAACCTAATATGAAATCTTGCTTCTCTTTCATATGGTGGGAGTATATTCCAAATATTATAATAACAATCAAATAAATTATACATATCTGGGATTATATTTTTAGCATCTACTGGAAAAAATGATGCTCCCCTTACTTCAACATTAACTTTTCTAAATCCTTTATCAAAATAATTAAGATTTTTATTAACGATTTCTGCTATATTAATTACATCATATGGACTTAATTTATATGGATTTTTTCTTATTAATTCCGAAAAAGCCTCCATATTATTATATATTTCAATAGCCCTTTTAGTAGATGTTAAATCAGTTTTACTATTTTCAACTCTTAAACTACCCATAGTAAATCTAGTAGCAAATAATTGCATATATTTTTCAAAAAATTCATTTTTAGATGTAAATTCAGCAAACAATTTATCACCTTCTTTTTACATCAATATTATAATTATATAATTATAAAAGTCAAATAAAAAGAAGCTTATCTAGCTTCTACAATTAATTTTATTGCTGTTCTTTCTTCTGAATCTATTAATATATCAGTAAATGCTGGAATACATACTAAATTTTTACCAGATGGTGCAACAAAACCTCTTGCTATTGCAATTGCTTTAATTGCTTGATTAAGTGCCCCTGCACCTATTGCCTGCATTTCTACTGATGATTTTTCCCTAAAAACATTAGCAAGTGCTCCTGCTACTGAATTTGGATTTGATTTTGATGAAACTTTGATTGTTTCCATAATTCTTGCCTCCTATCATATTACAATAAAATATATGAGGCATTTATAAATTTAAGAACTAATTTAAAAATATATTATTTTCTTTTTCAAATCCTATAGTACTATCTTCTCCATGTCCAGGATATATTATTATATCATTAGAATATTTTTTAATCATATCAATACTACTTAACATATCATTATAACTTGCATATTCTAAATCAGTTCTTCCAATTGAACCTTTAAATAAAAAATCTCCTGTAAACATTATTTTATCATTATAAAAATAAAAAATTACAGAGTCATTCCTATGACCTTTTGAAAAAATAACTTCAAAATCAAAATTACAAATATTATATTTTTCTTCCTTTATATTTACTAACTTATCATATTTTATTTCATTATTAATATTATTGTAATATAAACCTACATTATATTTTTCTAAAATATCATTTAATGCCCCTACATGGTCAAAATGTGCATGAGTTAGTAATACACATATTACATTTAAATTCAAATATTCTATCCTAGAAATTATTTTTTCATATTCATCTCCTGGATCTACTATAATACAATTACTATCTTTAATAATTAAATAACAATTTTCTTCATATAGTCCAACTACTATTTTTTCTATAATCATATTATTCACCTAATCAAATATATTTATAAGTTCTTCTAATGATGTTATATTTAAATAATTACAATCATCTTCTTTATATCTAGTAAATTTAACCCCTATTCCACCTTGTTCCTCCCACTCTTTTAAATTTCCTGAAAAATCATCAACTAATATAGCATTACTAGTTTGAGTCATTTTAGTTTTTGATATATCTTTTGGTACAGGTATTATTGTTAAATCAGGAACCATGCTATCTAAATATTTTATTTTTGCCTTTGCTTCTTTTAAAGAATTAACATGAGTTAATATAGATATATTAAATTTATTACTATTTTTTAACTTCTTTATAGCATTAATACTATCATTAATATCAGTAGTATCTTCAATTAACTCTTCCCAATCAATTTTTGAAAATAACTTTGCAACTTCCTTTGTTTGAGTTTTATAATCTAAATTAAGCTCTTTTGCAAGTTTATAAACTGGCCCTAACGTATCAAGTATTACTCCATCAAAATCAATATATAAATTTTTCATTTATAACAGCTCCTTTACTTCATTTATTATACCCCATACATCTTCTTGTCTAGGTAATAATTTAAATTCCATTTTTTCTTTTTTTACTGGATGAATAAATTCTATTTTATATGCATAAAGTGCAATTTGTTTTTTATCTTTATATCCATATCTTTGATCTCCATATATTGGAGTACCTCTACTACTTAACTGAAGTCTAATTTGATGATGACGACCTGTTATTAGATTTATCTTTAATAGTGATAAATCTTTTTTATTATCATATTTTATAATATCATAATGGAGAATAGCTTCTTTTCCATTTTTATCATCTATATATGATGTATTAGTCCTATCATCTTTTGAAATTTTATCAATTAATGTACCACTTTTTTCATCTAATTTTCCATGTATAACAGCTAAATAAGTTTTATTAAACCTTTTTTCTTTTACGTCTTTACTTAATCTTGATGCTGCTTTACTTGTCTTTGCAAATACCATTATTCCAGAAACTGGTCTATCAAGTCTATGAATAAGTCCTAAATATACATTCCCAGGTTTATTATATTTTTCTTTTATATATTTTTTTACCATAGTAAACATATCTATATCATTACTTGAGTCTAATTGAGATGGTATATTTTTTATTTTCTCAACAACAATTATATGATTATCCTCATATATAACATTTAATTTATTCATTATTTTCCCATCTTCCATAAATACCACAAGGGAGTATTAAGTTACTATTTTTCATTGGTAAACCTATTTCACCTGACGTTATTTTTCCTTCATATTTTTTATCTATTAAAATATTTAATATATTTTCTAATACCTTTGCACTCATACCTGTTGTATAAGAATTTATTAGAAAAAATAATGGATTATCGCTTAACAATTCTGTACATAATTTTACAAGATCATATAAATTATTTTCTATACTCCAAACTTCACCATTTGAACCTCTACCATATGATGGTGGATCCATTACAATTGCATCATATTTGTTTCCTCTTCTTATTTCTCTTTTTACAAATTTAATAACATCATCAACAATAAATCTTACATATCTATCTTCTAAATTTGAACTTGAAATATTTTCTTTTGCTAATGCAATCATACCCTTAGATGAATCTACATGAACAACATCTGCACCAGCATAAGCACATGCAACTGTAGCACCTCCAGTATATGCAAATAAATTAAGTACTTTTATATGTCTATTACTTTTCTTTATTTTATCAATCATATAATCCCAATTAACAGCTTGTTCTGGAAATATTCCTGTATGTTTAAAACCCATAAGTTTAACATTAAATACTAAATCATTATATTTTACAGTCCATTTATCTGATAATTTTGTTTTATATTCCCAGTATCCCCCACCTGATTTACTTCTATGATAAATTGCATCTATATTGTAATTATTTTCTTTTTCATTACCCCATATTATTTGTGGATCTGGTCTTGATAGTATTACATTATTCCATCTTTCTATTTTCATCCCATTATGCATATCAAGTATCTCATAATCTTTCCAATTTTTTGCAACTATCATAACAACACTTCCTTAAAAACATATTATATATTAATAATAGTATTAAAGTCAAAATTATTTTGTGGTAAAAAAATAATATCATACAAACAATAGTTCGTCAATATGATTTTTAAAAATTATAAAAAAAGTATTTTATTACCTTTTTTTATAACTTAAATACTTTTTAGCTTCTTCACTAGATACACTATTTAAAAACTTTAAACATAAATCAATTTTATCAATTTCTACTTTCCTTCTTTTTATTCTACGAGACAAAGTATATATTTCTTCTTCATAATCTAAAATTATATTAAATAGTTTTTTCTCAACTCTATTTTTAAATAATCTATAAAAAATTATATTTAATAAATTACTTAAATATAAATTATCAAGATTAAAACTAATTCTTCTAATATATTCTTCTTACATTATATTTGCATTTTTTTCAGCTTTTTTAATTAATTCTTTATCAGAGTTATTCATGTAAATTAAAGAATTTTTAATATTTAAAAGCACATATATATACTCTTTCATTTTAAAACTTTCCTATGTTTATTCTTACAATATTGATAAACTGCATTACATGTATAACAATCATCAAGTGCTCTATGTGAATTATATTTTAAATTTAAATATCCCTTTAAAGTTTTAAGCCTATGATTTTTAATATCATATATAGTTACTCTAGATAAAAATAAAGTATCTATTATTTCATTTTCCATATATTTTAAATGCAATTTTTTAATATTATATTTAATAAAATCATAATCAAATTTTACATTATGACCAACCAATACATTATTAGATATAAAATCTAAAAATTTTGGGATAACAATATCAATAGTAGGTTTACCAACTAAATCACTATCTGTTATACCCGTTATATCAGTTATTATCTTTTCTAATTTTATTTTTGGATCAATTAGAAAATGAAATTTATCTATAAGTTTATTATCCTTATATTTTAATGCGCCTATCTCTATTATTTTATCATGAGAATAATCAAGACCACTTGTTTCTATATCAAAAACAACATAATCATCTGGAAAAGAATTTAATTTTATATTTTTATACATTTTAAACTTTCTTTCTAGCAAATATGCACTTGTATTATATTACTTTTTTAAATTATTAACAATAAATTTGTTTACATTTTATAACTTAAAAATTTCTTTTTTTCTTCTTCTGTTAAGCTACCTAATAATTCAATAAAATCTTCAATTTTATTAATTTCACTATAATTTTTATTTATAATTTTATCATAATCTATAATTTTTATATTTTTTTCTTCACAATTTATAATAACATGAGATCTTGTAACAAATATAATTAAAATACCAAATAAAACAGCATTGTCAACATTCGTATCAAGAAGAGATTTTAAAAACATAATCCAATCAATAATCAAAGTTATTTTAATAAGTAATTTAGTTTTCTTTAAATTTTCTAAATATTCATCTTTTATATCTAATTTTTTTATTATATTATATTTATTATTTAATCCCTTTAATTGATTTTGAGTATATCTCAATATCTTTTTATATTCAGTTATATCTATATTTTGCATGTTTTCACCACCAAATTAGTGATTATTTTAGCATAATATTTATATTTATTCAATAATATTATTTTTTTATAAATTTTATATATAATTTAATTAATATTGATTGCAACAAAGGTGCCCTATATATACTTTTTAATTCATCTTTTTTTATTATACTAATTATTTTATTTGATATAGAATCTATATTATTACTAGCAGCAAAATTTAAGATTTCATTTTCAAAATTCATAATAGATTCTCTTAATTCTTTAAATTTACTATTAACATTATCATATTTATTATCAAGCATTACTTTATTAAACCCTGTTTTATATATACCAGGCTCTACTAATGCTATTTGTACTTTTTTATTTATTAATCTAATTTCTTTTTTTAAACATTGTCCAAGCATAGATATACTTGCTTTTGTACTTGCATATATACCAAGAAAAGGAATAGGAATATTTGATATCATTGATGATATAATTATTATTTTTCCCTTATTTTTATCAAGCATATTATTTAAAACTAGTTTTATTAATTCAAAATTAGAGAAAACATTAACCTCATAATTATCTCTAACTTTATTCATATCAGCTTCTAAAATACTTCCACCTACACCAATTGCAGCATTACTTATTAATACATCTACATCAAAATCTTTTAATAATTTTATATCTTCTTTATTTTTTAAATTTAACCTAAACGAACCTATATTAGAATAATCTTTTAATTTTTCTCTTAATACTTTTAATTGTTTATTATCTTCTGTTGTAAAAAACACATTATAACCTAATTTAGAAAGTTTTATACCTGTATTAAATCCAATTCCTGATGCAGCACCTGTTATTAAAATATTCATTATTATCACCTAATAACTATTATTAACATTATAAATAATTACATACAAAAAAACATTAAAATAATGTTTTAAATTCATTTGGCATATCAGTTTTAAAATTAATAATTTTATTAGTTATTGGATCTATAATTTCTAACTTATATGCATGTAAATACATTCTTTTAATATTTTTATCTTTAACTGAATATTTTGTATCACCTAATATTGGTGTGTTATTTTCTTTCATATGAACTCTAATTTGATTTTTTCTTCCTGTTTTTATATTAATATCTAATAAAGAATATCTATCATTATTTTTTAACACACTATACATAGTAATAGCTATCTTACCAAGTTTTTTATTAGTACTATGAACCATATAATTTTTGTCTTCTATTAAATAAGATTTTATTACACCACTTTTATTCTTCATTTTTCCTTTTACAACTGCATAATAACATCTATTTATTACAATATTGTTCCAATTTTTTTGAAATAAATTTTTTATTTTTTCATTTTTTGCAAACATTAAAATTCCAGATGTATCTTTATCTAATCTATGAATTATAAATACTTTATTATTTTTATTTTTCAAATAGTTACTAACAATATGATACATAGTTATATTTTTTTCTTTATTTGTTGAAATGCTTAAAATTTTACTAGGTTTATCAACTACTATAATATTATCATCTTCATATATTATTTTAATATTTTTATTAATATCTTTATCAAAAAAACTTGTTGTTTTAATAGATACTAAATCACCTTTTTTTAAATTATAATTATAATTTTTTATTAAACAATCATTAACATATACATGTCTATTTGAAAGTAAAGCTTTTATATTATTCTTTGATTTATTTAGTAGTTTACTTTTTAAAAAAGAAAAGAGAATATCATCTGTTTCTACAATAAAATTATTATTTTTCATAAATTTTATTTATACCTTTCTAATAACGATATGTAAGTATTTATCATTTATATTAAATTTTTGTTTACAAAAATTAGTAACCATTGCATATTTTATATCATATTTTCTTAATATATCTTCTAATTTTCTAGGATCATAAATTAAATATCTATGTTCTGTTACAAATTTTCTTGCACCTATATAAGTAGTTATTTTCCTTACTTGTATTTCAGTATCTCTATTATATAAACATTCTATTATTCTTTTATTACCATCTATCTTATCAGATATAGTTCCAGTTTGCCTTCTATTATCTAAATCAAGTATTATAAGTCCATTTTTTTCTAAATGTAAAAGTAAATTATTAAGTCCTTCTTCAAATTCTTCATAACTATTTAAATGATTAAATACATGATTCATGCATATTATAGCGTTATATTTTTCTTCTTGTTTAAAATTAAGTAAATTACCTTTTTCAACATTATTTACTTTTGTTTTTGCTACTGCAATCATCTTTGGACTTATATCTATACCACAAACAATATACCCTAGATTTTCTAAAATACTCATATGGGTACCTGTACCACATCCTACATCTAAAACTCTTCTTCTATTTTTAAGCATCTTTAATAAAAATCTCATTTCAACATTATAATTTCTATCTTTATTAAAGATATCATAAAAGTTTGCATCTATTTTATAATCTTTATAAAGTATACTAGACATATTACTTTTTTCTTCCCTTTAGATAATCAATAAAACCATATAATATTTTCTTATTTTCTTCACTAATCCAGTTTATATTTAAAAGTATATCTTTACCTTCATCATATAAATTATTCATCAAATTTTCTGCATATTTTTTAGCACCAGAATCTATAAAAATTTTTCTAACATTATTTATTGAATCATATGTAAGATCATTACCATAATATTGTAATAATTCATTTTTGTAATCTTTTTTATATTTATCAATATATGAATACATAATAGTTTGTTTAAATTCTTTTATATCTGAACCAACTATTTTACCCATATCACCATCTAAATAAATACCAAGTATATCATCTTGTATTTGATATGCAATTCCTATTTTTTCACCAAATTTAGTTATATCCTCTATTTTATATTTATCACATCCACTTAAAATCATTCCAAGACATATAGGACCTATAATTGTATAATAAGCTGTTTTTAATTTATATATTGAAATTACATTTTCTTCAATATCATCATTTAATAAATTATATTTACTTTTAAATGGAAGAATAGTATCAATTAATTCACCTTTTATTGTTTTTAAAACAATATTATTAAAATAAGATAATATATTTCCAAGATTCTTATCAAATTTATAATTTTCAATGATACATTGATTAGAAAGATATAAACCATAATCTCCAATACATAGTGCAACCGAATTTGATAAATGCATTATGTCATAATTAGATTTAATTTTAGAATAATTTTCATAATTAGCATAATGAACTGTTTTTTTACCTCTTCTTAAATTGTCACAATCAATAATATCATCATGAATTAATATAGACGTTTGAAATAATTCATAAGCTAATGCAAGATTCATACTATAACTAATATCATAATTACCCATAAGTTTATATCCTAAATTTATAAGAATACCTCTAATTAGCTTACCATTTGTATTTAAATCACTAAAAATTTCTAGATTACTTCTTAATAATTCATTTTCTTCTTTTACTAAATTACTATTAAATTCATTTATTTTACTATTTAATATTTTAAAATTTTCATCATAAAAAGCTTTAAATAGATCAATATTATTATTCATATATAAATCACCTATAGTAATTATAACATAAATATAAATAATAATAGAAAATATATAAAATTTCTATATTTTTTGTCATGTTTTATCGAATCTGTTGACTTTAAAGTTTACATATAGTATACTTTATTTAGATAATTAATTAACAACTGGTAAACTTATTCATATAAAAATTATCTATAAATAATATAAATATGAAGGAGGAAAAAATTATGAAAATTACTGTTAAAAAATTAGAATCAACTAAATTTTCATGTCATGTTGACCAAAATTGTTAATAATTTAAAGTCCAGTTGTTTATCAATATGGACTTTTTAATACTACGAGGTGATTATAAATGATAGTTATTAATCCTTCAAAACCTTTTTATATAAATAAAAAAAATAAAATTGTTAGAATGGGTAATTTTAAAGAAACAGGAAAAGAAATTGAATATGAAGATAATAAATTCTTAACAATTTTTGAATATATAAAAGAACCTATTGAATATAATGATTTAGTTTGTAAGTTATTATTAGAAACTAAATATAGTAAAGAAGATATTATTAATACTATAGATTATTTATTAAATGAAAATTTCATATGTAATTATGATGATATAGAAAATATATTAAATGATAAATATTATAGTAGAGAAAAATTATATTTTTATATGTTAAATGATAAAGTTATAAATTTTACTAGTGATATATTAAATAAAAATATATTAGTATTAGGAATTGGAGGTATTGGATCAATTGTTATTCAAATTCTTGCAAGAGCAGGATTTAAAAATTTTACAGTTGTTGATTATGATATTGTTGAAAATTCTAATTTAATAAGACAATTATATAATTTAAGTGATATAGGAAAATATAAAGTAGACGTTATAAAAGAAAAATTATTACAAATTAATAAAAAAATAAAAGTAAATATTGTAAGAAAAAGAATAGAAAAAGAAAAAGATATTAATGAAGAAATTTATAAATCTGATTTTGTATTATGCACAATTGATAAACCACTTAGAGTAATAAGAAGAATTATAAATAATGTTTGTATAGATAAAAATAAACCTGTTTTATTTTCTGGTTTTTCAGAACATGTAGCAATGGTTGGACCATTTGTTGTTCCAAATAAGACCGCATGTTTATCATGTATTGAAATAGATGATATTGATGAACCATTATTTAATGTAAAAGTCTCCCCTTCTTTTGGTCCAGTATGTTATTTAATATCATCAATTGTTTCAAATGAAATAATAAATTATTTTATAAATTTTAAAAATGATAATTTAATTGGAAAAACGCTTATGTTTAATATGTGTAATTATAAATGTGAAATAATAAAATGGAATAAAAATAAAAATTGTAAAAAGTGTGGTGATAAAAATGATAGTAAATAATTTAAATAAATCATTTAATGGAAATAAAATATTAGATAATGTTAGTTTTACACTTGATTTTGATGATAAAGTATGTTTAGTTGGAAATAATGGTGCTGGAAAAAGTACTCTTTTAAAAATTTTATCTGGAAATTTAGATAAAGATTCTGGAGAAATTAATTTAAATGGAGAAAGTATTAAATTATTAGAACAAGAAATTGATATTAGTGATTATAATTTAACTGTAATCGATTATATAAAATCTAAAACTAATATATTATCATTAGAGGAAAAATTAAAAAAATTAGAATCAAGTTTAACCGAAGATAATATGGATGAATATGGTAATATTTTAGATATGTATTTAAAATTAGATGGTTATAATTTTGAAAATAATATAACTATGATATTAAATGGACTTGATTTTAATCAAAAATTAGATTGTAAAATAGGAAAATTGTCTGGTGGAGAAAAGATAAAAATAATGCTTGCAACACTTCTTTTAAGTAATCCTGATATTTATTTATTAGATGAACCAACTAATAATTTGGATTTAGATTCAATAAAATTTTTAGAGAATTATCTATCAAAATTAAATAAGAAAATGATAATAGTTTCACATGATGAAGAGTTTTTAAATAATATTTCAAATAAAATTCTTGAACTTAAAGATGGAAAACTTAATGAATATAATCTACCATATTATACATATTTAGAATATAAAGAAAATGAATATAATAAAAAATTAGATGAATATAATCAAAACAAAGAACAAAAAGAAGAGTTAAAAAAGAAAATAAAAGAAAAACAAGAATGGTCAAATAAAGGGACAAGTAATAAAAAGAAAAAAGATAATGATAAATTATCCTCTAATTTTGCAAAAGAAAGAACAAAAAAGACATCTTCCGAGGTATCAAAATTAACAAGAGAATTAGATAAAATGCAAGTAATTGATTTTAAAGAAAAAGAAGATGTTTATTTTGATATTAATTTTTCTAATGAAAAAGGTAATAAAGATATAGTAATAGAAAATTTAATATGTGGTTATGATTCATTTAAAATAAATCCTATTAATTTAACAATACCATTTGGTACAAGAGTTAGTATTACTGGTAAAAATGGAACTGGTAAAACTACATTTATAAAAACTTTATTATCACAAATAAATAAATTAAGTGGTAATATACATATTGGAAATGAAGTAAAATTTGGATATATATCACAAGATACTATATCTAATAATTTAGATATATCAATATATGAATATTTAACTAATGATAAAGATGAAATAAATAATGGTTTATTATTTACTATTCTTAATAAATTTAATATATCATATAATGATAGAAACAAAAAGTATTCTTCTTTAAGTCCTGGAGAAAGAACTAGAATTAATTTAGCTAAACTTTCTTTAGATAAAGTTAATGTGCTTTTATTAGATGAAGTTACAAATCATTTAGATATTGAAGCGCTTAATTTAATATATAATGCCATTAAAGAATTTAAAGGAACAATAATTAGTATTTCGCATAATAGAAAATTTAATCAAATACTAGATCCTGATATTATATATGATATAAGTGATGGTAAAATAATTTATAAAGATTCTATTAATAAACTAAATATGAAATAGTTTTAAATAACTATTTTTTTTATTAACCTAAATATTGTATAAGTATAGTTACTAAAGGATCTACTAAATATGATTGTGACGCTACTGAATCTATTGAAGGTGCATTTAATATTATATCATTTTTTGAAGTATTAACTAGTTCAAAGTAATCTTTAACTATATCTGATACAATAAACATTCCTTGCCCTACAATTTTTACATTTTTTTCATTTTCATACCAAGAGCTTCCTCCAGCATAAACAGATTTTTGTATAACATTTTTAAACCCTACTGATATTACATTTTCATTCTTATCAAAAGATTGCGAAGCTTGTGGACTTGTAGTAACAACAAAATCAATACGATATACCCCTTCTTTAGAAAAAGTTAATGAATAGTCATCATGTAATGTACATATTTGTGTATTATCAACTTCTTTTCTTTTTATTGGTATTCTATTATTTTTTGATATTGTATATCCATCAAATGGAGGCACATCATTTAATGTTAATAAATATACTACACCAATTTCTTCTGGTCCTTTATCTCCTTTTGGACCTGTTGCTCCTGTTGGACCTATCTCACCTTTTATTCCTTGATCTCCTTTTACACCTTGTAATCCTTGTGGTCCTCTTGGGCCTATTTCTCCTTGTTCACCTTTTGGTCCTACTGGACCTTGTGGCCCTCTAATTACTCCAACATCATTCCAATTTTTATTATTTTCAGACCAAACATATAAATTGCCTTCTACTAAATATCCGTCCCCTGCTTCTCCTTCTGGTTTAGATCTTTGTAAATCTTCTAGACTACTATATGAACCTAATATTCTAACACTTGTTCCTGATGGTCCTGTTGCTCCTGTTGGACCTATCTCACCTTGTATACCTTTTGGAATTACGAAATTTAAAACATGATTAGTTCCATCACCTGTATCAGTTATATTTGCATCTTCAATTTCATCAGTAAACTTTATATCTCCAATACTTATATTTATTGAATCGCCTTTTTCTCCTTTATCTCCTTTTGGCCCGATTGGTCCTGTTGCTCCTGTTGGTCCTGGTATTCCTTGTAATCCTTGTGGTCCTTCTAAACCATCACTACCAATTGGACCTGTTGCCCCTGTTGGACCAGTTGGACCAAAACATATTCTACAACAGTTTTTATTTTTAGATATTATTTGAAGTATTTTTTCATCATCATTACAGTTATTCATGTTTTCCCTCCTTTGTTTATATATTATGTTATATACTTTTTTTTGAATAATTACTAAACACTATAAATAAAAATTATAAAACTAATATCAATACTATGATATTAGTTTTATAATTAATTTTAATTTAATTGTAATAAACATACACATTCAACATGATAAGTATTTACAAACATATCATATGCATTTATTTCTTTTAACATATATTTTTCTTTTAAAATATTTATATCTCTTGCTAAAGTAACTGGATTACATGAAACATAAATTATTTTTTTAGGTTCTATATTTAATATTGAATTTAATGTTTTTCTATCACTTCCACTTCTTGGTGGATCCATAATAATTATGTCTATATTTAAATTTTTTAAAATATCTATCTTATTTTGAACTTTATCGCAAATAAATTCTACATTATTTACATTGTTTAAGATTATATTATTTTTAGCATCTTTTACCGCATCTTTTACTACTTCTATTCCAATTACTTTTTTAGCTTTTTTAGATAACATTGTAGTAATTGTTCCAGTTCCAGAATATAAATCAACTATAACATCTGATTTATTAACATAGCTTAATACTTTGTTATATAGGTTTTTAGTTACATCAATATTAACTTGAAAAAAAGATTTAGGTGATACACTAAAATTTAATTCATTTAGTGTTTGAGTTAAAAATGCTTTACCATATATATTTTTATTATTTATATATATACTACTTACATCTTTTAATTGATCAATAAAATTATTTTTAACACTATTATTTATATTATCAATACAAATCATTACTTCATTATTACATACTCTTATCAATATTTCAGTTATACCATGATTATTATTTATTTTTATAAAATTTCTTATTTTCATCAAACATTCATTTATTTTATTATTTGATATAATGCATTTATCAATATCGATTAAATCATTAGTTTTTTTCTCATAAAATCCTATTTTATTTTTATCTACTTTAAATACAACTTTGTTTCTATAATTTAAAGTATTATAACTATTAATATAATCCAAACTAATATCAATATTACATATTTTTTTTAAAATTGATTTTACCTTTTCTTTTTTTAATTCTAGTTGTTTACTATAATCAATATGCATTAAATCACAACCTCCACATTTAAAAAAATATGGACATATAGGTTCTACTCTATCTTTACTTTTTTCTATAATTTCTACTATACTTCCTATTGCATAATTTTTAAAAATTTTATTAATTTTTACTTTTACAACTTCATCTTTAATAGCATAATCTATAAATACAATAATATCATCAATTATTCCTATACCAGATAATTCATTATTTTGTCTTATAATTTTTGTTTTATAAATTTTATTTACCTGCACACTCTTCACCATTAATTATTATACTATATTTTTAAAAAAAATGGTTAAACTACATAAAAAGGAGTTTATATTATGAATATAGAAGAAATAAAACTACTAATGAAAGACAATCCTGATTTAAAAATAAGAAAAATTAAAAACGATAAAACAACTATTAATATAATATACTTTGAAACTATATGTGATACTGAATCAATTAATGACTTTATATTAAAACCTATAAATCAAAATATTATTAAATCAATTGATGATATTAAAGACAAAATACCAAGTGGAAACTTAAAAAAAATAGAAGATGAAAAAACTTTGTATGACTCATTATATAGTGGATTTACAATAATTGAAATAAAAAATAAGTTTTTATCTTTTGAAACTAAATATAAACTTGATAGTGGAATAAATGAAGCATCAAATGAAAAAGTAATAAAAGGACCAAAAGATGCTTTTACAGAAAATTATCAAAATAATATGGGATTAATTAGGAAAAGAATAAGATCAAAAGATTTAGTATTTAATGAACATGTTATTGGTACAAAAAGTAAAACTAAAGTTTCATTAATATATATGAGTAATATTGCAAATAAAGATTTAATAAATAAAATAGAAAAAAAATTAAAAACTATGTCAGTAGATTATGTTGCTAATAGTAATTATATATTTGAAAATTTAACTGATAATAATTATATGTTACCAACTAATTTAATGACAGAAAGACCTGATTATGTAAGTTTTGAACTTATGGAAGGAAGATGTGCAATATTAGTTGAAAATACCCCACAAGTTATTATATTACCTGCATTTTTTTCTGATTTTATAAAAACAATTGATGATTATTATCAAAATAGTAAAAATGTTACTATTACTAGGATTATAAGGATTTTAGCACTTATTATATCAATATTTACTCCTGCAATATATATAGCACTTACTACTTTTAATCAGGAAACTCTTCCAACAAGTGTACTTATAAATTTTTCAATACAAAGAGGTGGTGTTCCTTTTCCATCTATTGTTGAAGCTGTAATTATGTGGTTAACATTTGAAATACTTAGAGAATCTGATACAAGAATTCCATTTGTTATGGGTACATCTATGTCAATAGTTGGAGCACTTGTTTTAGGACAAGCTGCTGTTGAAGCAGGATTAATTTCCCCTATTATGATAATTATAATTGCTGTTTCATCTGTTGCATCATTATTATTTAATGATAATGATATGGTAAATGCAATAAGAATATGGAAATTAATATTCTTATTACTTTCTTCTTTTGTTGGCCTTTATGGTGTATTTATTGCAACTATATTATTTATTATAAAATTATGTTCTATGGAATCATATGGATTTGATTATACATCTCCTATTGCGCCATTTAATTTAAATGCACAAAAGAATAATGTTATTTTAACAAAGAACTATAAATTAAATAAAAGAAATCCATTTTTAACAAAAAATATAAATAGGAGGTAATTATGAAAAAAATATTTATTATTATAATATTAATCTTATTATTATCTGGTTGCTATAATTATAAAGAACTTAATAAAATAGCAATAGTTAGTTCTATTTCGATAGATAAAGATAATGATAAATATATAGTTGGTGCACAAGTAATGAATGCAAAACAAGATGATGAAAGTGAAAGTAGTCAAGTTGTAGTATATGAATCAGAGGGAAAAACTATTAATGAAGCACTTAGAAATATGATCATGAAAGCTCCTAGAACAATATATGGTGGTCATTTAAGTAAATTAGTAATATCAGAAGAAATTGCTAAAGAGGGAATTATAAATGTTATTGACACATTTCAAAGACAAACAGAAATACGTAATGAATTTACAATTACTGTATCAAAGGGTATTAAAGCATCTGATGTTATTAAAGTTATGACATCAACTGAAGCAGTTCCAGCAGAATATGTTAAAACATCTCTTGAAACAGCAGATATATCTAGTGCATTAACATATTCAACTAAACTTGATGAATTTGTATCTTATTATTTAAAAAAAGGAATAGATCCAGTTATTGCTGTACTTGAAGTAGATAATTATAAGAATAAAGGAACTACAACTGATAATACTACTACAACTAATCCAATTACAAAGATAATACTTAAAAATATTGCAATTACTAATGAAGGAAAATTTGAAAAATATTTAACCAAAGATGAAACAATTGGATATAATTTCATTAGAAATCAAGTACAGGAGATGGTAGTACCTATTAAGTGTGATGATAAGTATTATGCTTCTATAACAATACTAAAAAATAATACAAAATCTAAAGTTATTAAAATTAATAATAAATATCAAATTAAATTTGATATTAATTCTAATGGTGTACTTTCAGAATATAATTGTTCTAAAAATCTTACATCAAAAAAAGTTATAGACGAAATTGAGAAAAAAACAGAGAAAAAAATAAGATCTTATATAGATAAAGCTCTACAAGTACAAAAAAATTCAAAAAGTAAATTTTTAGGATTAGAAAGAACGATATATTTAAATTATCCAAAATATAAAAATGAAGAATTTGATGTTATAGTAAATGTTAATTTAGAATTAAGTCGTAAAGGAGAAATTAGAAATTCTAGTAAAGGAGCTAAAAATAATGAATACCAAAATTAGTAATAAAGGTTTTTCAAGTTTAATATTTTTTACATCACAAGCCATGTTTTTAGGAGTTGGAATTACTCAAATTATTAATTCTAGTAAACAAAATAGTCCATTAGTAGTAATTCTTGGTTCAATTTTAGGACTATGTGTGCTTTATTTATTTTTAAAACTATTTAATTATGAAAAAGATTTAAATATATTTTTAAAGCTTGAAAAGTTATATGGAAAAGTTATTGGAAATATATTAAATATATTATTAGTTTTACTTGTTGCTTTTTATTTTATATATACATTATGGAGCATTCAAATATATATACAAAATAAATATCTTGATAAAACTCCAAGTATAATTATATTAATATTATTTTTAATACCTATTATTTATTCTATAAGTAAGGATATTAAAACTATATCAAAATTATCATTAATTATTTTTATAATAGCTATATTTGAAATATTACTATCAATTTTTGGACTTGTTAATCTTATTGAAATTGATAATCTTAAACCTTTTTTTGATACTACTTTTTCTAATATATTAAAAAATTCATTATATTTTGTTTCTTACTTTTTAACTCCTACATTTATGCTTTTAACAGTTCCTAAAAATCAAATAGAAAATCAAAAAAGTTTAAATAAACATATAATTATATTTTATATTTTTGGTTGTATAAATTTTCTGTTATTATTTACATTTATAATAGGTATTTTTGGATCTGAACTTGCATCTTTATTCTATTACCCTGAATTTACATTATTAAAGAAAATAAATTATTTTGATTTTATTCAACATGTTGAAAATATACTATCAACGCAGTGGTTATTTAGTTTATTTATAAGTGGCGTAACTAGTTTATACTACGTTAATAAATATCTTAATTATAAAAATATTAATAAAAAAATATTTCTTTATATATTTGTCTTAGTTGCACTTATAATATCTACAATGTTATTTAAAAATACAACTATTGGATATAATTTAGTTAGAAATTATTTTGTATTTATTTATTCAATACCAATACTTATATTAGTTATTATTAGTGTAATAATATCTAAATTTAAAAAAAGTAAAAATTAATCTACTTTTTCTTTATTTCTTTTATAATGAAACATATATTGAATAACTAAACCACTATATTCTTTATATTTATTATATGTAAAATCTTTTATATCCTTAATATTTGTAATATTATATGTTTCTTTCATATATTTTTTTACCCATGTATCAATAGGAAATACATCTAATCTTGAATATCCAAATAAAAGTATACATGATGCGACTTTTTCACCTATTCCTTTATTTTGAAGTAAATAATTCATCGCATCAATAGAATTCATAAAATCTATATCATCAATAATAAATTCTTTATTTATTAATTTATTTATAAATTCATATATATATTTATCTCTAAATCCTGTTTTTAAACTCCTTAGTTCTTCAATTGTACAATTTTTTATTTCATCTAAATTAGGAAATAAATAATATTCTTTATCTTCATATATTACTTTTTTTCCATATTTTTGTGATATGTTATCAAGTGCTTTTGAAATTTGAGGTACCCTATTATTTTGAGATAAAATATAACTTATTATAGTTTCAAATTTAGGCTGATTTATAATTTTAAAACCTGAACATGCTTTAATAATACTCTCCATATTTGAATCTAGTTTTATTATTTCTTTATTTAATTTATCATAATCTCTATCTAAATCTAAATATTGTCTAACTATCTTTTCTAAATTTTCTTCATTATTTGATTTTACTACTAATTTATTATTATCTTGTTTTAAATTAACTACCCTATCTTCCATTATAACTGTATATGAATTATCATCTTCTATAGTAAATCTAAAAATCTGTCCACATGTTATTGTATCTTTCAAATTTATGTCTATATTTTTTATCTCTATCATAATAACACTCACCATAAATATTTTAACATATATAGTATATTTTTTTAAATAATAAACAAAATAAAAATAAAGGAGATTGATAATATGTCATGTAAAAATAAAGATAATGGGAGTAAAAAGAAAGAAAAAAGAATTTTTTGCGAAGCTTGTACATGCTCAAAAGACGATAATGATAAATTAAAAGTTGAATGTATAAACTGTGAAGATGATAGTAACAAAATAATTGTTTGTGATACATGTAAGTGTGTAGATGATAATGTAAATAATAATAAAGAAATTCGTCTTGAAAATTGTTCTTTAGATGGATGTGAAGAAAAAACAATTTACATCACATGTACAGAATATAATGAAGATTTAAATTAATTTTAAATCTTTTTATTTACAAAGCAGTAAAGATATTGTATACTGATTAAAGTAAAGAGGTGTAAAGTATGGAACTATTATTATTATGTATAAAAATATTTATTGGAAGACTTGTAGATGTTACTTTATCTACTTTAGTAACAGTAAATGTAGTTAAAGGTCAAAGAGCTAAAGCTACTGTATTAGGTTTTATTGATGTATTTATATGGTTTATAATTGTTAAAGAAGCACTAAATACTGATATTGAAAGTATTTGGATTGCTCTATCATATGCTGGAGGATATGCTGCCGGTACATATGTTGGAAGTTTATTATCTCAAATATTTAATAAAGGTACAGTAAGTGTACAAATTATTACTAAAGATATTGATAAAAAGGTTACTAATATAATTAAAGATTCTGGTTATTCTGCATCTATAATAGAATGTAAAGGTATATATGCACAGGATACTAATTATATGATATATGCTCAAATTGAAAATAAAAAACTAAAAGATTTTAAGAGTCTAGTAACAAAAATCGATGAAAATGCATTTATTACAGTTACAGAAAGTAAAGAAATGCTAAATGGATATTTAGGAAAATAAAAATATCTCTTTTTTTTAACTAAACCCCAGATACATTTTTTATGTAACATTTTTAAATGTAAATATAATATCTATCCTCTTATCTTGATAGATATAGATTTTTTCTACTAAATTAACTATTAATTCTCTAGTTGGTTTTTCTAATGATAAAAATTCATCTATATATTTTTCTATTTGCTTTTTATCTACTTTATTTGAAACTATTTGTTCATTTTTAAGATTATCAATATTTGATTTATTATCTTCTATTTCTTTTTTTAGACTATCACTAATTCTCTTGTATTGTTCTTCATCGATTATACCTTTTAACATATCCCTATAAGTTTTATCTAGATTATTTGTTAATTTTTTATTTGTTAATTCTAAACTTTCAATTTGTTTTTTTATCTTTAAAGTATTATCTTCAAATGTCATATTACCTATAGAATCTTTTATTTTGCTTTTATCTAAATACTTTTCACAGACACTTTTTATTTCTTCTAAAATAACATTCTCTAGTGTTTCATAATTATTGGTATGCGTTGTACAAACATGATATTTAGAATAAGTTCTATAATAATCACAAGTAGTATAACTTCTTCCTGTTTTATTTTGATATCTTATTGTTATTCTATGTTTACAATCTCCACAATACAAAAGTCCATCTAATAAGTAAAATCTTTTCTTTTCAGGTCTTTTAACATTTTTAGGTAAAAGTGTTTGAACATAATTGAAAGTATCTCTATCAATAATTGCCTCATGTGTATTTTCTACTATTATAAATTCTTTAGGATTATTTTTGATTGTCTTTTTAAGTTTGTAATTAATCTTTTTGGTCTTACCTTGAACTGTATCTCCTACATATATTTGATTAGTCAAAATTGACTTTATTGTAGTATCAACCCATACACCATATTCTTGTGATATACAATTAGTATTTATACTCTTTGTATTCCAAACATAGTTGTAATAAGATGCTGGTGTTTTTATTTTCCTTTTAGTAAGTTCTTGTGCTATAAAGTGATATGTATTACCTTTGAGTGCTAAATCAAATATTAATCTAACAGTCTCTGCTTGTTCCTCATTTATAATTAAATGATTTTTATTATTTGGATCTTTCATATATCCAAAAGGACATCTTCCTGATACATATAAACCCTCTTTCATTCTTGAATGTAAACTTGTTTTAACCTTTTTAGAAATATCTTTAGCATACATATCATTCATTATTGCTTTAAAAGGTGCTATATCATTATTAGTATTATCTATAAATGTATCAATTCCATCATTATTTTAGTTATAGAGATATTATAAAATTTTGAAAGTAATTTTATTCGTTCGAATAATTCTTCAGATAAATAAAAATTAAATCTTCTCATATACATCATCTCCTTTGCATGATGAATGGTAGCTCCAATCATTAAAAGAGTCAAGTCATAAAGTATAGAAAGTTTTGTCTATCATCCTAAAATAGTTAAGAATCTATTAAAATATTGAATAGCAGGATAAGAAGTTTACACATCAATACTAAATTATCACTTATTTCATAAGAGTTTAGCATTGTGTAAAATTATTTCGTACTTACGAAATTCATCCTACTTTGTAGGTTACTATAAAGGATAAAGTTAATAATATCAATACATTAGAGCATTAAAAAATCATCCTATTTTTTATTTATCTATAATTTTTATAGGATGATTAAAAAAATAAATAAGTAGTTGTACTAAAATTTTGTACTAAATTAAGCTAGTCAATCTTTTTCTATAAGCTATTGTTAAGTTTCCTAAATTATTATTTAATGAAAATTTACAATTGCAATTACAGTTGCTACAAGTACATTGATTAGCTACTACCAATTTTTCTTTTTTTAACTTTGCTAAAGCTTTTGTTCTGTTAGCTAAAATCATATCAATCAGCCTTCCTTTCCAAATTACTTTCTATTGTAACATAAAAATATTGTTTTATCAACCATTCAAGCAGCTTTTTATAATATATACATGATGCATTATCCAAATTTGTTCTCTTACCAAATAATACTTCAGCTTGCAAAGGACATCCTCCACCACAAACTGATAGTGCTGGACAATATTTACATTCTTCCTTGTCTATTGTATACATTTTTAACCATTCGTTATTTGCAGGATTATTTAAAATATCTGCTATATCATCTTTAATTATATTTCCGACAATATTTTTATATGATCTAGAATCT
The DNA here is from genome assembly GCA_947589275.1 of uncultured Bacilli bacterium. Classification (GTDB taxonomy): domain Bacteria; phylum Bacillota_I; class Bacilli_A; order RF39; family UBA660; genus CAG-433. Next base: position 26,326 of record CANQAQ010000008.1, read on the forward strand.
CCTTGACATATACATACATCTCCATTGGGCTTTATAGTTAATTGATTTAGTCCAACTGCACCACAACTATGGAATTTAAAAGTTTGATTTAAAAACATTTCAATTTGCTCTTTTACTTTTTCTTCATCAATACCATTGTCTTTTAATTTTTTATAAGAATTTAATATAAAATCACTCATTTTATTATAATGTTTTTCCCAATCATTAGTGTTACTAGAATAATGATATAAATTCCAAAAAACATTTTTAATCTTACTATCTATTAACCAATTTAATACTTCTTGTTCATTTTCTACTACATCGGGTGTAACAGTTGCAGATACACAATAACTGCTATTCATGTTATTTAATAATTTTATAGCAGCCATTGCTTTATCATAAACACTGTTGTTACCGGATTTGAAAACTCTATTTTTATCATTTATGAATTTTGGGCCGTCAATAGAAATACCTATTCCAATATGTTTATCCATTAAAAATTGTATTATTTCTTTCGTTAACAATGTACCATTTGTAATAATTGTTAATGTTATATTCGATTTTTTTTCTTCTTGAATATAATTTATCGTTTTTTTTACAACTTCAAAATTTGTTAAAGGTTCTCCTCCATAAAAAATTATTTGAGATTCCTTTATCTTATTTTTTTCTAATTCTGCTAAAAATTTATCAACAGCAATTTTTGCAGTTTTAAAGGACATTTTGGTATATTTTTGGCTTGAAATGGGACTGCTTTCAATAAAACAATATTTACAAGCTAAATTGCAAAAAGTTGAAACATTTAAATACATAATTGTTGGAATTTTTACTTGCTTTTTAATTCCAAATTTTAATGTTTCATAAACCTCTTCCATATCAGATGTTGTTTCATAAATACCATTTTCTATCATTAATTTTGTTTCTTCTTTTGTTAAATTAAAGTTTTTTATATCATTGATTTTTTCCTTTTCAACAAATATTATTTGCATTAATATTGAATTAAATATTGCTTCATATTGCTCATCCATTTTAATATGTTGAAAATATTTTGATAATTTCATACTATTTCCTCCTAATAACAAAAATTTGTTTCCTGCTAGTTTTATCAAATTTTTCTAAATTATAATCTCCATATAAACCAATTATTTCAAAATCATAAGCTTCAAATATATTAATTATTTCTTGATGAAAAAATATCCTGTTTGGTAATATATATTCTTTTATAGTTTCGCCATTACAAACATACTTTTTTTTGTATATACAAGTCAAATTAATGATATCAAATTTTCTACTTTCATATAATTCTATCATTTTATTTTTCATATTAAATTCATTTGTTTTAATATAATTACTTACATCTAATAAATCATTTATTGTAGGGTTAATTGTATCAATAACTACTTTCGTATCCTTGCTACATAATTTTTTTAAATTATTAAAGCACAATTTTATATCATTCACATCATAAAAATTATTTATTACATTAAATGGAAAAATTATTAAATCATAAGTTTTATTAACTAAAAAAGTTTTAAAATCACTATTATATAGTTTTACATTTTTATAATTATATTTTTTGTTACAATATTCAATTATTTCTTTAGAAAAATCAACACCATCATATAAGTCAACTTTATCATGTAATAATTTTATTAATCTACCATTACCGATACCAACCTCCAAAATTTTTTTTGAATTATAATTATTTATTATTTTTGACCAAAAATATATGTCATCTTTATAGTTTTGAAATTCATTTATATATAAATTGGGAGTTGAATATAATTTTTTAATTAATTTATTATAATCATTTTTCATTTTTATTCCTTAAGACATATATATTTAAAGCAATAGTGATTTTATCAATTTTGGGAATTTCTTTATAATTATTTAAAAGTGGGGTCATATTAATCAAATAATTAAAAGTTTTATTATCTAGTGTAAATGTTTTAATATATTCGTCTTTCTCAATAATTTCATATTTTTTCTTTATATTATCAAAAATTATATTTTCATTTTCATATTCTTTAATATTTAATATATCCCTAATTTCATGTAAATATTGTTTTTTAGGAGTTACTTTTATTATTATGCCATCTTGCTTTAGCAAACGTCGCATTTCATTTTCGTTGGATGGGGATAATATATTTAAAATTACATCTATAGAATTATCCTTTATAGGCACACTATTTAAATCAGAAACTATTCCAATAATATTATGACTTATATAATCGTTATATAAATCTATTCCATCTTTTGATAAATCTATTCCTATCATTTGTAAATTACTGTCATTTAATTTTTTTAAAATTTTGTAATCATGAGTTCCTTCTCCAGAACCCATATCTAAAATTTTTTCATTTTTGCCATTTTGAATAATACTACATATTCTGTTGTGTAATTCATCATAAAATCCACTATTAATAAGATTTCGTCTATTGGTAAATAATTTTTTGTTATAAATCTTATCTTGTTTTAATTTTGATGTTTTATACAGAATTATTGTGCCTTTTTTTGATATATTAAATGTATGATTATTTATACACTTTAAACTATTATCACAAAAATTTAACTTTTCGGCACAAAAAGGACATATAAATATTTCACTTAATCTATCATAATTATTCACAAAATAATCAATCTTCTTCATGTAGACTCCTTCCATTGAATAATAGTATTATACCACACAAAAAGACATTTTTCTTCAAAATGCCTTAAATTTAAACAATATTTTTATATTTTTATATTGCTACTCATTATTCCCCATAAAAATTCTATCCCCGGTTTCTACGACTAAGAAACGGGGTTCATATAATTTAAGGGATATTTTTTATTCAAATAACATACTAATAAATATTATTAATATTCCAATTATTATTCCAAAAATAGATAATATTTTATTTTTATTATGAAGTAAATGAGGTATAAGCTCAAAAATAATTATATATATTATCATACCAATAGTTATACACATAAGTATACCTATAATAATATCATTTAAAATTGAACTAATAAATAACATAAGTAATCCACCAATAAATGTTGATAATCCTACTAGTGATAATAGTATTATTTTTTTATTTTTATTTTCTTTTTCAATAGTAGAATATATTATCATACCCATTGGTATATTATGTAGACCAATACTAAGTGCCATTAAAATACCAACTTTTGTTGATTCTAAAGTAATATTATAAACAGCCATTCCCTCAATAATATTATGAAGAACAATAGCTATTGAAGAAACTATACCAATATGAACTAAATTTTGTTTTGTACAATCATGACTTAAGCCATGTTCACTATCATGTTCTGGTATAAATTTGTCTAATAATTTTAATAATAATATTCCAACTATTACTAATGATAATATTAATGATAATGTAATTATTATGTTATTACTTTTAAATATTTCAAAAACTTCAGGAATTAACTCAGTAGATATTAATGATAACATTGTTCCTAAAGCTATTGATATTGATAGTTGCTCAATAATTTTACTATTATTAGTTAGTTTTATAACTAATACCCCAATAAATATAAATATACCTAAAATAAATGTTATTAAAAGACCCATAAGTCACCTCAAAAAATATAAATAAATTAATCTCTTTCTCTAAATGATTTTATAATATTACCATTTGATGCATTAATAAAATACTCATACTCATAATTTTGATAATTAAAATTAACTTCATAAACTGTTTGATTATACTTATAATCAACTTCAATATCTATATCATAAATATCACTCTTACTTAATTTAACATCATCTAATGCTATATTTAAAGCACTTTCTCTAGATATATAATTTTTATTTTCATTAGAATCGTTATTAAAATGTATATTATTATTCTCATCATATAAATTTCTAATTTCTTTTCTTTCATTATTAAACTCTATTATAAAAAATATAGAGAAACCTATTAATAAAACTATTATTACTATAAGTAATATTATAATATTCTTTAAATTATTTTTTTCTTTTTCCATAAGTATCTACCTCCTAAAAATTACTATTTATCTTATCTTTTATTTTTTAATAATAATATACTTATTACTATTAAGATAATAGATGGTAATAAAAATTCTAAACCTCTTACTAAAATAAACACATAAAATGGACTAGAATTAGCATTCAAATAATAAGTAAGCCAATCAATATTTACCATTATAATAAACCCCATAATTAATATTAAGGATATAAAAATTAATATACTACCTAATATTTTATTAATACCTATTTTCTCTTTTTTTATCTTCTTAGTAATTATATAAACTATAGATAATAAAATATAAGTTATAAATAAAAATATAAATAATAAATAATTAAATGTCAAAATAGTAGGTATACTTCCAAAATGATATAAATTAAATATTTCCGTAGTTATAAAAGTTATTATCAAAGATAAAATAATTGTTACTATAACTATTAATATTTTTTTCATATTTCACCCTTTTCTAAAAATTATTATTTATTCATCAAATATTATACTACAATATTTAATAAAATTTAAAAAATAATTATAAGAATTTACCTAAATAAAGTCTATATATATTTTTATATGCATAAAAAACACATTTTTAATTTTTCTTCCGTTCTTAAATAGTTATTTTTAATTTATTATATTCCTAATCAGTAACCGATTCTAACCATATATTCTCGGTTTCTTCACTTAGTGCCTCAACAAGCAATATGATTAAGTAAAAAATCTTTTCTTGCTTCATGAAAATTTTTACAGTAGTAGTCTAGTATTTTTTCAAATCTATTTTTTATTTTCCAATTTTTCTTTTTTCTCTAAATATTGATAGTTAAGATTATTTTGATTGCTGATTACTGATTTGCCAAGTTTTTGTTCTAAATTATCTCTTGCTACTTTAGAAACATTACCACCCATTTTAGCAATTGCTTTATTTTGCTCTAAACCATATGGCTTATGTTCCTTAGCAAGTTCACGAGTAGCAATTTCTCCTAAATCAGTAAGAACAATTTCTATATCAGACATATTATCTCTTAAGGATTCTTTTCTAATACCTTTGTATGATTTATATTCACTTGATTTCATACCAGACCATTCTTTATATATTTCATTTGTTATTATTCCATATTCATAATCTTTTGAAATACCGCCTTTTTTCCATATATCAGTTAGTTTATTTCTATTCAATATACCTTTTAATCTAGCTTCAATCCATTTATCCGAATATCCTCTTTTTCGATAATAATTTATAGCTCTTTTAATAGCAATCTCAGGATCAAATACTTCATCTATTCTTTCACTTCCTAAGTTAGCAAGCCAAACCTTAAAAGGCTCTGCTTTATAGCTTGGAACTGACTCAATTAATCTTAATATTCCTTTTGTATCAAGTGTGTCTGTTAAATAGTTTTTCCCATCTTTTGTAGATTTTATTTTCAGTTGCACGATTTTTTCGTGCAACTCACTACCTTCTTGTTTCAACTTTCTTTTTAAATCACTCCAATAATTTCTTGGAATATTAGCATCAGTTAAAATACTTATTACATCTACTACACTAAAATAATAATCTTCTTTTTCACTATCCCAAACACTTCTTATTTCTTTTCCTTCGAATAGATTTGAGATTGTTTCTAATTTGTTTTGATTCATTTAAACCTCCTTGATAAGATCATTATATAATAAGAACATTTGTTTGACAATATATTTTTTAAATTGTTTTAATCATTATTGATACAAAACATTATGATATAAAAAAACAAACCATATAAATGGTCTGTTAATAATACATATATTTTTTTAATTATCTAGTTTATTATATTCTTCGTCTGTTACAGATTCTAACCAAATATTTTCCGTTTCTTCACCTGGTACTTCAACAGCAATGTGACTAAACCATGAATCTTTTCTTGCTCCATGAAAGTGTTTTACATTTGCAGGAATTACTACAATATCACCTGGAGATAATTTTTGTACCTTTTTTCCTTCTTCCCCGTAATATCCATATCCAGCTATGCAAATTAAAACTTGTCCCCCACCAGATTTAGCCTTATGAATATGCCAGTTATTTCTACATCCTGGTTCAAATGTTACATTTGCAAAACTAATTCCATTATCTGTTTTAGCTAACATATTAATATAACTTTGTCCACTAAAATATTTAGCAAAATCATCATTTGGTTGTCCTAATCCAAATACATTTAATTTATCAAATTCTTCTTTATTCATAAACTATCCTTCTTTCTTTTAAAATACCAAATTAATAATTTGTTCAAATATTAAAGAACCAATCATAACATATAAAAGATATATTATAAAATTTTTCATTTCTAAGACTATTTTTAATGCACCTAAATTAGTTATTTTAGTTGATGGACCTGTTGCTTTAATATTTCTACCAATGTTTTTAATAATCTCATAAATAAATTAGGATCGGTATCATGATTATAAATTTCACACAATTTATCAAATCTAAAAAATGATTTTTTCTTATAAAAAATTCTGACGAGTAATCCCGCAATAAATCCAACTAATATACAACTATTTAATTGAATTAATATTATCTTTACCCCAAGTGCTAATGTATGAATAAAAGTTTTGGATTTAAAAGTATTGAGGACATCATAAAAAAGGCCAAGATATCATCTTTCACTACTTTTTTAGAAAAAGATGCAGCAATAGATAAACATTTGTGAAAATTGTATTTCAAAGTAGTACAAGAAATATATTAACCACGCTTTTATTGCACTAATCATCAATGTGCAACAATTTATAATTTTTAGTACCTAGTCCTATCGCTGCCGCGTGTTCTATTGTAAGTAATCCATTCCTTGATTCAATTCGATTAACTAATGATTTACCATCTGGAGCATTATATACTAAATCAACACTTGCTTGGTCTAATGCAACAGGATCAGTTGATGCAAGTATTCCTATATCGTGCATATCTGGTTCTTTAGGATTTCCATCACAATCGCAATCTACGGATAATCTATTTAAAACATTGATATAAACAATTCTTTTACCATGTTCTAAATAATCTGATACTGCTTTACCTGCTTCAGCCATTGATTTAAGAAAGTCATTTTGATCTCCTCCCCATGGAGAAGTTTTACTTTTTCCACCACTATGAATCCATGATTTTCCTTTACTAGAACCTAGCCCAATAGAAATATTCTTTATTGCTCCACCATATCCAGCCATAGCGTGACCTTTAAAGTGAGATAAAACTAAATAATAATCATAATTAGGAAAATGAGTACCAACAAAATCTTCCTGTATAATCTCGCCATTTTCAATAGGTATAGACATTGAACCTTCTTCATCTAATATATCTACATCTGCTATATCATAAAATCCATGTTCTCTTGCTACTTGTTTATGTGCTTCTGTACTACTTCTTGAACCACCATAAGCTGTATTACATTCAACGATAGTACCATTTATTTTTTAACTAAATCACCAATTAATTCTGGTCTTAAATAGTTACTTGCTGGAGGTTCTCCTGTTGACATTTTTACAGCAATTTTACCTTCAGGATTCCAATTTAATTTTTCATAAATTTTTACTAGAGCTTTGCTACTTATATTTGTCGTCATATAAACAGTTGCTGCTTCACCAGTAAAATTTTCATCATTAGTTACATCTGAACCACTTTCGTATTTGATTTCTTCTGATTTTCCTTTATTAAATACTTTCATAATAACACCTCCTATAATGAGTATCAATACTATTATAATAATTGATACAATAATATTTTTATTTATTTCTATATACTTCCTCTATTAAAGGGAAAGTACTCCAAGCTTTAGGCCATCCAGCATAAAATGCTAGTTGAGTTACTACTTCTACAACTTCCTCTTTTGTAAGTCCATGTTCTTTGCCGATTTCAAGATGACTTTTTAATTGCGGGAAAGTCCCCATCGCAAATAATGCTGATATTGTTATTAAACTTCTATCTCTAGGAGACAATTTATCTTCTCTTGACCATACCTCCCCAAATAATACATCATCATTTAATTCTGCAAATTTAGGTGCAATATTACCTAATTTTTCTCTACCTGCTGTTTGTTTTTTCATTACTTTTCCTCCAAACTTTTAAATTTTTCTACTTTCATACTTATTTGATATTTACTTCTTAAATCTGCTATTTCTTTCATCATTTCTGATTTATGATGAATATCTAATGCTTCTTTATTTTTCCATCTATCAATAAGTAAAACTGTTTCATTATCATCTATAGGAAAAAAGTATTCATATCTTTCATTACCTTCTTCTTTCCTTACTCTATCTACAATGCCGCTAGATACCATTTCGTGAGCAAACTTTTTGGCATTACCATTTTCGCCTTTATAATAAATGTTAATAGTTATACTCATAATACACCTACATAATCCAATTTGTTACATCATTTTCTGATACATTACTTGCAAGTCTTTTAGCACTTATAAAATTAAGGTTATTATAAGTATTTTTTAAAGTATTAAAACTATTTATTACACTTGAACCACCTGATGTTGCAAATACATATATTTTTTTATTTTCAAGATTGTTTTCTTCAATAAATGTATTGATTATTGTTGGGGCTAAATCCCACCATACAGGAAAACCTATTAAAATGGTATCATAATCATTTAAATTAGAAACCTTATTCTTTACTTCTGGTCTTGACGTTGTATCATTCATTTCTTTTGAAGACCTACTTTGTTTATTAGTCCAATCTAAATCTTCATTTGTATATTTATTTACAGGTTCAATTTCAAATAAATCTCCACCTATAATACTAGCAACTTCATGGGCTACTTTTTTTGTTACTCCACTAGCTGAAAAATAACTAACTAAAATTTTACTCATAAAATCATTCCTTTCTTTTTTAATACCAATTATGTTTTTCATTTTTATCTAAAGCATTTATTTTAAATTATCTTTAAAAAATTTTTCTATTTTATCAAATGGAATTATATTTTTATTATCATATAAATCAGTATGAACAGCATTAGGAATTATCATTAGTTCTTTATTATCAGTATAATTACTATTTG
>CANQAQ010000009.1 GCA_947589275.1 uncultured Bacilli bacterium
CCTCCTATTATATTTTTAGTATATATAATCATATTTTTTTAGTCAATGTATTTTATAGATATCTACATTTTATTTACTTTTTTCTTCATTAATTATTAGTTTAAATTTTTCTATTGCTATATCTAAATCATTATTTACAAGTACATAGTCATAATTTTTTGACTCATTTATTTCATCTATTGCTATCTTAAGACGATTTTCAATATTTTCCTTTGAATCTAGAGCTCTTTGTTCTATTCTATTTTTTAATATTTCTAAATTAGGTGGCATAATAAATATAAGAACACTATCAGGCATTTTCTCTTTTACTTTTTTTGCACCTACTACTTCAATAATTAAAAATACATCTATTCCTTTATTTAAATATTCATAAGTATTAGATTTTAGTGTTCCATAATAACATTTATTATATTTTGCGTATTCTAAAAAATCATCATTATCTATTTTTTCTTTAAATTCATTTTCTGAAATAAAATAATAATCTTTACCATTAATTTCATTTTTTCTTGGTTTTCTAGTTGTTGCTGATACTGATAAATAAGCATTATTTTCTTTTAAATATTCAGATACTAATGTATCTTTACCAACTCCACTTGGACCTGATATAACAAATAATTTACCTTTTTTCTTGCTCATATTTTATCCTCCAATTATATTTTAACAAAATAAGGATTTAATATCAATAATAAAAAAAGCAACTATTTAGTTGCTTCTTCTTTTTCTACTACATTTGTTCCTTTATAAAATCCACATTCTGGACATGCTCTATGAGGTCTTATATCAGCACCACAATTTGAACATTTAATAGTTCCATTTGCTTCAATTTTATAATGAGTTCTTCTCATTCTACCTCTTGTTTTAGATATTTTTCTAAATGGTACAGCCATTTTTTCACTCCTTCCCTTGTTCACCTAAAAATTCTTTTAATTTTTCTGCGATTTCATTATTATTTTTGATATCCTTTTCATCAGTTATAAATCTCCATCCATCTCCATCAATATTTTTAACATGGATATTTGGATCTACAACTTTCAAAGGTACTTCCAATATAATATTTTGCCATATAATTGGGATTAAATCAATACTATTATTAATAATTTTGTTATTTTCTTCTATATTTTCATTATCAATACTTATTATTTCATTAATATTTATATCAATATTATATGGTACTTCATTAAGAGATATACTGCATATTAATATCAAAGTACATTTTATATTTAATGATATTTCATAATCATTACCACTTGGTGAAATATGTCCATTAACATGTAAATCTTTTATATTTTTAATATCAGTATTTTTAAAATATTCATTATCAATTATAACATCTTCATCAATATATATAATATTATTATCTGTAATTAGTTTTGTTAAATCTATTTTCATATATAACACCCCTTTAGGCAAATTAATTATATATTAAAGTCATAAAAAAATCAAATATTTAGTTACTAAATATAAAATTAATGGTAAAATACTAAGAAAGAAGGAGAATTATATTATGTGTACAGTTGGAATAATATGTGAATATAATCCATTTCATAATGGTCATTTATATCATCTTAATAAAATTAAAGAAATGTTTGATAATCCTACTATTATTCTTGTTATGAGTGGTAATTTTACTCAAAGAGGAGATTCATCTATAATAAATAAATGGGATAAAACTTCTATTGCTCTTGAATTAGGTATAGATTTAGTTATTGAGCTTCCTTTTGAATTTGCTACTCAATCAGCAGATATTTTTGCATATGGTGCATGTTTTATATTAAATAAACTTAAAGTAGATTATTTAGTATTTGGTAGTGAATCAAATGATATTAATATGCTTACTAATATTGCTAAAGTTCAGCTTACTAATGAATATGAATCTTTAGTTAAAAAATATTTAAATAAAAAATATAATTATCCAACTTCTTTATCTAAAGCACTTAATGAATTTGGTTTTTATAATATAAATACACCAAATGATATATTAGGTTTATCATACATAAGAGAATTAATTAAATTAAATAGTTCTATTAAACCTATTACTATAAAAAGAACAAACGATTATAATGATAAAAATTTATCTAACAATATAACAAGTGCAAATAGTATTAGAGAAAATATTAATAAAATTGATATTAGTCCATATGTACCAAAAATTGTATTAAAATATTTAAATAAAGATTTATATTTTATTGAAGATTATTTTCCATATTTAAAATATAAAATTTTAAGTGAAATTGATAATATTAATATATATCAAACAGTTGATGAAGGAATTGAAAATAAAATAAAAAAAGTAATATCAAAATCTAATACATATGAAGAACTTATAAATAATATAAAATCAAAAAGATATACCCAAAGTAAAATAAAAAGAATGCTTTTACATATATTAGTATCATTTACAAAAGAAGAAGCAAGTAAAAGAAAAGAAGTTAAATATATTAGAATTTTAGGATTTAATAAAAAAGGACAAAAATATCTAAATAAAATAAAAAAAGATATAGATATTCCTATTATTACTAAGTTTAAAAAAGAATTAGAATTTGAACTTAAAATAACTAGTATATATTCTATTATAAATAATAATGATTTAGTAAAAAAAGAGATTAATAATTTAATTATTAAAAATTAATCTCTTTTATATATCTAATAAAAACATTTCAAGTCCAAAGTTTTTATCAATTTCTCCACTTTTTATTTTAAAATCTAATTTTTGTAATTGTCTTAAATATTTAATTAATTGATTTATAGTAAATGATGTTTGAGTAGCAAGTTTTACTCTATATGGATGTTCATTTATTATAGATGCCATATCTTTTTCTTTATATCCATTTTTAATCATTAATTTTACTTGAAGGATTAATCTAAATTGATTTGCAATCATAACAATTAACTTTATTGGCTCTTCACCTTTAAGTAGTAAATCATTATAAATATTTATTATTTTTTCTTTATTTTTTTCAAGAATTGCATTAATAAGTTCAAATATATTATCTTCTATATTTTTAAATACTAGGTTATCTACATCAATAGCAGTAATATTTTTATCATCTTCTTTATATAAAAATATTTTATTACATTCATTTATTAAATTAGAAAGATTACTAGATGATTTTTCTATTAATAAACTAAGTGCATCATTTTGTATATTATAACCATTTTCATTAATATAATTTCTTAAATAATTATTTAAGTTATGACTAAGTATTTTATTACATTCTATTACTGTTGAATTTTTCTTTAGTTCTTTTACTATTTTCTTTCTATCATCTAATTTTTCTTTTCTAACTATAAAAACTAAATATACATCAGTAAATGGATTATTAATATATTTAATTAAAGAATCAATATCATGATTTATTTCCTTTTTATTATCTCCTGTTAAAAATGAACAACCTTCACATATAATTATTTTTTTACTATCAAACATACTAACTATAGATGCTTCTTCTATTGCATTAATAACATTTTCTATATCTAAGTTATATTTTGTTATATTATCTTCTATAATATTATTTTCATCTATTATTTTTTTTAATTCTTTATTAATTAAATAATCTTCTAAACCATATATTAAATATATATTTTTCATATAATCACCAATCTATTTTTTATTTATTAATTGTTTTAATTCAAATAATTTATTTATTGCATCTATTGGAGTCATTTCAAGAGGATTAATTTTCTTTAACTCTTCTTCTATTATATTACTTTTATTATCTTCTTCAAATTCAATTGACATTTGTTCTACATCAGTATGTTTTATTTTTCCTTCTTTTTCATATTTACTTAATATTTCAGTAGCTCTTTTTATTAAATCATTTGGAAGTTTTGCAAGTTTTGCAACATGTATACCATAACTTTTATCAATACTTCCATCTTTTATTTTATGTAAAAATGTAATATTTCCATCTTCTTCTTTTGCTGATACATGTACATTTTTTAAATGTTTATGATTCTTTTCTAAATCAGTTAATTCATGATAATGTGTTGAGAAAAAAGTTTTTGCTTTTACTTTATCATGAATATATTCTATTATTGCTGCTGCTAAACTCATACCATCATATGTTGCTGTTCCTCTTCCTAATTCATCAAATAATATTAAACTATTTTCAGTTGCATTAGTAATTGCATTATTTGCTTCCATCATTTCTACCATAAATGTTGATTCTCCGGAAACTAGATCATCACTTGCACCTATTCTTGTAAATATTTTATCAAATATAGGTATATTAGCATAACTAGCAGGTACAAATGAACCAATTTGTGCCATTACTACTATATTGGCCATTTGTCTCATAAATGTTGATTTACCTGCCATATTTGGACCTGTTATTAAGATAATTAAATCATCTTTATTAAATAATATATCATTAGGTGTAAATTCCTTACCATCTAATACTTTTTCAATAACAGGGTGTCTTGCATCTTTTATATCGATTATGTGTTCATTATTTAATATAGGCCTTACATAATTATTTTCTTCAGCAACTACAGCAAGTGAAGATAATACATCAATTTCACTTAATATATGTGATAAATCTTGTAATTTTGGAATATATGATTTAACTATATCCCTAATATCTATAAATAACTCATATTCTAAAGATATTATCTTTTCTTCTGCACCTAAAATTAATGCTTCTTTTTCTTTTAATAACGGAGTTACAAATCTTTCACAATTTGCAAGTGTTTGTTTTCTTTCATAACCAAATTCTTCTTTAATATCTTTACATGCACCTTTACTAACTTCTATATAATAACCAAATATTCTATTATATCCTACCTTTAAAGTTTTAATACCTGTCTTTTCTCTTTCTTCTTTTTCCATATTAGATACAAAGTCTTTATTACCTTTTCTTGAATCTTTTAAAAAATCTAGTTCTTCATTATAACCTTTTTTTATTAAATATCCTTCTTTTAATGTAATAGGTGCATCTTCATATATAGAGTTTTCAAGTAATTCATAAAGTTCATTAAATTCATCAATTTTACAATAATTTATACTTTTTAATATTTTATTTATATCTGGAAGTACCTTTAATGAAGTCTTTAGTTGTAATAAATCTCTAGCATTTGCAGAACCAAAAGATATTCTACCTAATATTCTTTCTAAATCATATATATTTGATAATAATTCTCTTAATTCTTCTTTTAATATAAACTCTTTTATTAATGTTTCAACTACTTCATATCTTTTTTCTATCTTTTCTTTATTAACAAGTGGACTTAAAATATAATTTTTAAGTTTTCTACTACCCATTGCAGTTTTTGTTTTATCAAGTAACCATAAAAGAGAATATTTTTTTTCTTTTGTCCTAATATTTTCAATTAATTCAAGATTCCTTTTAGTATGAATATCCATTTTTAAAAATGAATTTTCTTCTACTATTACTACTTTTTGAATATGAGATAAAGATCTTTTTTGTGTATTTTCTAAATAAGATAATAAATATTTTATACTTTCTATTATTCTATCATCTTTTATATTACTATAAATATTACTATAATCATTTTGAAGATTAGTATTATTATATAAAGATATTGTAATATTATAATTTCTTTTTAAAGTATCTAATATAAGTTTATCAAAATCAGTTTTAATAACTATTTCTTTTATATTTCTTTCTAATAATTCTGATATTAATATATCATTATCATGATCAATTATAAATGCATAAAACTCACCTGTTGTTATATCCATATAACTAATACTATATAAATATTTTAAATCAAGTACACTTCCAATATAATTATTAGAACCTTCATCAATAAATTCACTATTCATTCTAGTACCTGATGATATTACTTGTACTATATCTCTTTTTACTATTCCTTTAGCATTTTTAGGATCTTCTGTTTGTTCACAAATTGCTACTTTATATCCTTTTTCAACTAATTTTTCAATATATATATTTGCAGAATGATATGGTACCCCGCACATAGGAACTTTTTCATCTAATCCACATGATTTACCTGTAAGTGTAAGTTCTAGCTCTTTTGATGCTATAAGAGCATCTTCAAAAAACATTTCATAGAAATCTCCAAGTCTAAAAAATAATATATTATCTAAATTTTGCTCTTTAATTTGTAAATATTGCTTCATCATAGGAGTTATTCTATCTAAATCAACATCTTCTCTTCTCATACTACTCACCTTATAAAATTATACCATTTTTTTTACATTTTGAACAAGAAAAAAAGTCTACAAAATAGACTTAATAATTAATATAAAACATTGATAACGATAAAATTAAATTTTTTTCTTTTTTTGAATCCATAGTTATTATTTTATTAAGTGTTTCTTTCGCTAATGAAATAGATTCACATTCTAATATTTTTGAAAGTTCAACACAATTTAAATCGATTAATTTATCCATATTCCCAAGTGTTGGAAATTTTTGAAAAATTTGATTTAGTAACGTTCTTTTCATTTAATTCCCTCTTTTTTATATTTTCCAAGATGATATTATATAAAAAAGTTATATTATTGTCAATTTTTGTACTATAATTTTTTTATAAATTCTTCTATTATTTTTTTACTATTTATATCATTTTTTATATCTTCTGGATGAAACTGTATACCAATGAAGAATTTTTTATTTTTATCTTCTACTGCTTCTATTATATTATCATCACTAATAGCTGATATATCTAATTTTGTATTATCTACTTTAAATGAATGTCTACTATTAACTAATATAGTATCTTTTTTTAATATATTAAATAAATATGTATTTTTCTTAATATTTATTTTATGAACATATTTTATATTGCTTAAATGTTTATTATTTTCTAATTTTAGTAAATTACCATTAAATGCTAAAGACATTTGCTGCATACCAAGACATATACCAAGAGTAGGTTTATCAATATCATACAAATATTTAACCAATTTTATATTTTTTTCATCTATATAATTCCCTCCTGGTAATATTATTCCATCACATAAATTTATACTATATTTTATATATTCATAATTAATATTTTCATTTATTATTATTCCTAATATATTTATATTATTATAATTTATATATTCTAATATACTATTTGAAATTATATAATTTATTTTATTATTTTCATCTAATTTTCTTAATATAACACCAATTGTTTTCATATCTCCTCCTAATATAAGCATATATATTAAAAGGAGAATAATATGAAAAAATTTAAAAATTTAATATTCATAATATTATTTTTAATATTAGAATTTTATTTATTATATGATTCAAAAGATGTAGTTAATAGTTTTAATAAAACTTTAAATATATGTCTTTATACGCTTATGCCTACTATGTTTTTATCTATTTTATTTTCTCAGGTATTAATTAATTTACAATTTGAAAAATATATTCCAAAATTTATTATTAATTTTTTTTCTTATTTATTTAAGATAAATCCAAAAGATGTAATTATTTTTATGTTATCTATTATAAGTGGATACCCAAATAATGCAAAAATGTTAAATAATAATAGTAATTTAAATACTATAATAAATTTTACAAATTTTGTTAATCCTATATTTTTAATATGTACAGTTGGTGCAATATATTTAAAAGATATTCGTATAATAATATTAATTTTTTTATCACATATTTTAACTAATATAATTATAGGAATTATATTAAGAAATAAATATATTTATAATAAATATACAGTTAACAATAATACTAATATAGATTTTTTTAAGGTTTATTATAATTCACTTAAAGTAGTTGCAAATTCTTTAGTTTTAATATTTTCAAATATACTTTTCTTTTCAGTTTTAATATCTCTTCTCTCAAATATATTACCATTTAATAATATAATTAATAGTCTATTAATTGGTATAGTTGAATTTTCAAATGGAATATATTTAATATCTAATCTTAATATAGATATTTTTTTAAAAGGGTTATTAATCATAATAATAATTACTTTTGGTTCATTTAGTGTTCATATGCAAATGATAAGTATAAATGAAAAAATAAAATATACTAAATATCTTCTTTATCGAATATTAAGTATATTTATATCTATAATTCTATATTTAATCTTCTATTATCTTTTCTACTAATTTAAATCCTTCTTCTAAGCTTTTTGTTATACCATTATATAATGTATCAGATAGTTTAGATGCAATATTAGTAATTCTATTATCATAATTTTTTATATCTTCTACTAAATAATCATTTAAATTAACATTTTTTCCATTTTCTATATCTTCTTCAAATTTTTTTATAGATTCTTCTGTTAATTCTTTTTGTTTTTTATTTTCATATTCATAATAACCAGATTTTGATGCACCATATATTGATAAAAATATAACAAATAAACAAAAAACTGTTGTATTAAATATCTTTTTAGGTTTCATATTATTTTCCTTTCATGTATTTTTCTAATACAACACTTAATGCATCAACTGTATTTAATACTTCATCTATAGTATTTTCTTTTGCTCCTACCTCAATAAGCATTACATTTGGTGAAATATCTTGATTATATGCAACAGTCCATCCTTTTGTTTCTCTTTTATATACTCCTCTTGACATACAAGGATATAATTCATCAGATATATCATCTAATTGTCTTACTATTTTTTCATTTTCTAAATATGTTTCATTACTTGTTCCTATAACAAATAATATCCTTGCATAATTTTTACCATCTATTGTACATGTTGAAATATCTTTACTTACTGAATCACGATGTATATCAATAAAATATTTTAAAGTAGAATACTTATTTTTAGCATTATTTATAAATATTCTTGTAGTAGAATATAATTCACTAGATGCAATATTAGATATTCTCATAAATTCTGCCATATTAGTATCTTCTACAATTGTTTTAATTCCTCTTTTATTTAACTTTTCTGAAAGTAAATATGATGTCATCATAATATTTGGATTAATATTATAATTTTCAAGACCACTATTAGAATATGTTTCTAATTGATGTGTATTATATATATATACTTGTGGATCATTAATTTCCATACTACTTGGATTACTTATATAAGATGTTAATTTTTCATATGTATCAATTTCATAATCATCTTCAGCCATAGTTTCATCTTTAATTACATTTTTATTTGTTTTACTATTAACTTTTGTAGTCGTTAACTTATCATCTAATAATGTAACTGGTTTTGATAAATCTAATTTAGATAATAATTTTAAACTTTCATTTACTATAAATGTATAATTAGATTTCTCAGTTTTATACGATTCATTAAGTAAAAATTTAACATATTCTTCATTTTTTATATCTAAATCACTACTTGTAAAATATTTAATAGTAAATAAATATGAAACTAAAATAATTAATATTAAAAAAATAAATTTAATACCTTTAAAACTAAATTTCTTTTTAGAGTTACTTTTTAAATTTATCTTTTTCATAATTATCACCTTTAATATATTCTAATAAAGCAATAATAATTATTTTGTCGAAGTAAAAAAAATAATATAAATTTTATATTATTTTTACATAATTATAAATTAGTAACGTTTTTATGAAGTGAATTATTAATAGCTCCTGATATTATATTACTTAGTTTTTCAATAACAAAATCTATTTCTTTTGGAGTTACTATCATATTATAACCTATTGGATTTAATACTTCTATAATTAAAGATTTTATTTCATTTTCATTTAAATTTCCAATAAGACCAAATAATTCTTTTTTATCATTTTCATCAATATTATCTTTGCTTATATTAGTACGTATAATTTTTAATTTTTCTTTAGGATTATCTATATTTTTTTTCATATAAGAAAAATGATTAGTAATATAATTAAATGTATCATTTACTATAGTTATAGAATCTACCACAGTTGGAACTCCTATTGCAATTACTGGAATATTTAAATTATCTTTACTAATTTCTTTTCTATTATTTCCTATACCACTTCCTGGACTTATTCCAGTATCTGTGATTTGAATAGTTTTATTTAATCTATCAATTGAAGATGCTTTTAATGAATCAATAACTATTAAAAAATCTGGTTTTTCTTCTTTTACTATTGCATTTATAATATTGCTTGTTTCAAGTCCAGTTTGTGCCATTACACCTGGACTAAATGCAGCGGTACTTCTAAAACCTTCTTCTACATTTATTCCGATATTAAAAAAATGATTAGTAACTATTATATTATTTATTGTAAGTGGTCCTAATGAATCTGGTGTACTTTTTTGATTACCAAGACCAATTATTAAACATTTGTCTTTATCTTTAATATTTGTTAATTTTAATATCTTTTTTAACTCTTTTATTAAAATATTTTCTACTTTTTTTGCATTATTATAGTCTGTTACATCATCAAACTCTATTGTTATATAATTACCTATCTTTTTATTATACAAATTTTTATTATTTTCATCTATCACAATATTTGTTATTTTAATATTTTCATCTGATATAGTTTCTACATTTTCGGTATTTACTTCTTCAATTGCTAAATCAGTTCTTATATTTAATACACTACCATCAATATTATGAGACATATTATCACCTCTTTACTATTTTTACCAAAAGTTATAATAATTATTGCATTTTTATATATTATTTGATAAAATTATTAAAGTTAAATATTATGGAGGTGAAAAAATGCCAAATATTAAAAGTGCTAAAAAAAGAGTTTTAGTTAATGAAACAAAACATTCTAATAATGTTCCTAAAAAGTCTTTAATGAAAACTGCTATTAAAAAAGCTATTACAGATACTAATGAAGAAACTGTAAAAGAAGCAAATAAAAGAATCGATAAAGCTTTATCTAGTGGAATTATAACTAAAAATAAAGCTGCAAGGCAAAAAAGACGTGTATCTAAGAAATTAAATAATAAATAATATCTTTAAAAGATATTTTTTTATTTATATGATATAATTAATATAGGTGAAGGTATGAAAAAAATATTTACTTTTTTAATTAGTATTTTAATTTTTATAATAATAATTGATGAAAAAATATTTAATGATAGTATTTATAATATAGTTTCAAATAGTATAAATAATACTACATATAAGTTAGTAAAAAATATAGATGCACTTACTACAAGTAGTTATTTAAATAAAGATTATTCTTCTTATGTTAAAAGTACTACTAATTTTACACCAAGAAATAAACAAGAATTACTAAATATTTATTATACTATTTTAAATAATGGTTGGGATAATTTTTCATATTATTGTGATGATAGTTATACAAATTGTTTAGATGATATAAAATCTTTAACTAAAACTGCTGATACTTTTTCACAAATAAATCAGTTAGTACATCCATATAATTCTTTTTCTACAATAAAGTCAAATTATAATGAAGATGGCAGAATTGATGTATCAATCAAAAAAAAATATAGTGAAGATGATATAATTAAAATAAATAATAAAATTGATAATATAATAAATGAATTAAATATAAATAAATATAATAGTGTAGAAGAAAAAATAAAAGTATTTCATGATTATTTAGCAAATACAAATAAATATGATTCAAATAAATTAAATAAAACTTCAATATATAATTCAGATACTGCAATTGGTACATTATTTGAGGGGTATTCAATTTGCTCTGGATATACAGATACATTAGCTATATTTTTATCTAAATTAGGAATAGATAATGTTAGAGTTGCAAATAATGATCATACATGGAATGCATTATTATTAGATAATAAATGGAAACATATTGATTTAACTTGGGATGACCCTATTTTAGATAATGGAGAAGATACTATTATATATGATTATTTTTTAATATCATCTAGTAATTTAAATAGTCTTAATGATAATGGACATTTTTATAGTATAAATATATATGATTTTATAAAATAAATAAAAATGCTTATATTTAAGCATTTTTATTTATGTAATTACATACCTTTTCAATAGTACTATCAAAATTATCAAAGTTAACATTAAACCATTTTATATCCATTTTATTATTAAACCATGTATATTGTCTTTTAGCATAATGTCTACTATTTTTTTTAATTAAATCTATTGACTGTTCTAAAGATAATTGTAAATCAAAATATTTAAATAATTCTTTATATCCTATTACTGTTTTTAAACTTTTTGTATTTTTATCTTTGTTATAAAACTTTTTTGCTTCATCTATAAGACCATCATTTATCATAATATCTACTCTATCATTAATTCTTTTATATAGAGTTTTTCTATCTGTAGTAAGTCCAATAAAATAAACATTATCATATAAAAGTTTATCTCCATTTTTATTTTGTGTATTATTTTCTAAATTAATAAGTTCTCTTATTAATCTTCTTTTATTATTTTTATCTACATTACTATTATTATCTAATTTTAATATTCTTTCATATAATTCATCATTTTTTAATGACTCATAATTATTATTAATTTTATCTTTATTAAATCTATAATCATATAATAATGCCTTAATATAAAGTCCTGTACCACCTACTATAATTATGTTTTTATTTTCTTTTATTAATTTATTTAATATATTTCTTGAATCAATTTGATAATCATATACTGAATACTCTTCATCATAATCTTTTATATCTATCATATGATGAATAATTCCTTCTTTTTCATTATCCTTAATCTTAGCACTTGCAATATCAATATCTTTATATATTTGAACACTATCTGCATTTATAATTTCTGCATTATATTTTTTTGCAAGAGAAATACTAAGTTTTGTTTTACCTACAGCAGTTGGCCCAGTTATTACAATAATCATATATATACCTTCTTTCTATATATAAAATTACATAGCTCTTTTAAACAATTTTTCAAGTTCATATACTGGATAATGGATAACTGTTGGTCTACCATGAGGACATGTATATGGATTATCAGTTTTAGATAAATTATCAATAAGTATTTCCATCTCTTCTATTGATATAGCTTCATTTCCTTTAATACTTGCTTTACAAGCCATAGTTGCAGAAACACTATCATTAAATCTTTCTATATTAAAGTTTTTTTCCATTATTATTATTTTTTCTAAAATATTACGAATAAAGTCTTCTTCATAACCTTCTTTAAACCACGTTGGATGAGATCTTATCATAAATGAATTTGTACCAAATTCTTCAATATCAATTCCAAGTTTTTTTATAAATTCTATATTTTGTTTTATAATTATAAATTCATTAGCAGGATATTCAATATTAATTGGAAACAACATATCTATTTTATCTGGTTTTGGATTACCCATTGCTTTTTTATATTTTTCATAATTTATTCTTTCATTTGCCGCATGTTGATCAATTATATACATTCCTTTTTCATTTTGACATATTATATATGTTCCTAAAACTGCACCTATTGGGTACATTTTTGGAAGAATTATTTTTTCATTAATCTGATATTCTTCTTCTTTTTCTTGTACTATATTATCTATATCAGTACTTTGAAAATCAAATGATATTTCTTCTACCTTTTCATTTTCATCTAATATTGTTATAGGTTCTATTATATTACTAACATTAAGTACATCATTATCAATATTTGGTACTAATAATGTTTTATCAAGAGCTTCCTTTATACTTTTAAATACTAAATTCTTTAATTCTTCAAAATTACTAAATTTAATATCCATTTTTGATGGATGAACATTTACATCTATTAAAGAAGGATCAACAGTTATATTTAAAATTACTATTGGATATCTATTATCTGGCTTATATGTATGATAAGCTTCGTTAATACATCTATTTAATTCCTGATTTTTTACTACTCTTTTATTTACAATTGTAATCATACTATTTCTATTTGATTTTGTAACTTCAGGCATAGAAATATATCCATCAATTTCATAATCGTCATTTAAACCATTTATCATAAGCATTTTTTTTGCAACTTTATGTCCATAAATATTATTTATTACTTTTAATAAATTACAGCTTCCATCAGTTTGTAAAATTATTTTACCATCATTGATTAAAGTAAATCTTATATTAGTATTTGAAAGTGCTGCTTTAGTTACACATTCTGTAACATTAGAAAGTTCTGTATATAAACTACTTAAATATTTTAATCTAGCTGGTGTATTATAAAATAAATTTTTAACTTCAATAGATGTACCTTTTCTTAAATCACCAGAATACTCTTTTAGGACTTTTCCAGATTCTATTTCATAAATAATACTATTTACCCCATCACATGTATCAAGTATTACATATGATACACTAGCTATTGAAGGAAGAGCTTCACCTCTAAAACCAAGTGTATTAATATTAAATAAATCATCTTCGCTTTTTAATTTACTAGTAGCATGTGATTGAAAACACATAAGTGCGTCTTCCTTATCCATACCTATTCCATTATCAGTAACTTTAATTGATTTTATTCCTGATTCTACTAATTCAATTTTAATTTCAGTACTATTAGCGTCAATACTATTTTCAACTAATTCTTTAACAACAGATGCAACATTTTCAACTACTTCTCCAGCTGCTATTTTATTTGATAAGTTTTCACTCATCAACATTATTTTTCCCATACTACCACCATATTAATTATATCAAAAAAAGAAAGATAAATCATTATTTATCTTTTAAATATTTTCTTAAATTATTAATAGTATTTTTAGGTACTATTTTTAATAATTCTTCATCAGTTGCATTTATAATACCAGATAGTGTTTTAAAATGTTTAATTAAATCTTTTCTTCTTTTTTCACCTATACCTGGTATATTATCTAATTTTGATGATAATGAACCTTTACTTCTAATATCTTTATGGTAATTAATAGTAAATCTATGTACCTCTTCACTTATTCTTTCTAGATAGTGAAATAAATCACTATTTTTTTCTATAGGTATTTCTTTTTCATTTGATACTAAAGCACATATTCTATGTTTATCATTTTTTTTCATACCATAAACAGGTATATCAAGACATAAATTATCTAGTATTTCCTTAGCTGCATTTATTTGTATCAATCCACCATCTACTAATATTAAATCAGGTTTAATTAAATTATCATTTATAACTCTTATATATCTTCTTTCAATTACTTCTTGCATTAAATGATAATCATCTTTTATATTACCAATTATTTTATATTTTCTATAATCTTTTTTACTTGGTTTACCATCTATAAATACAATCATACAACTTACAGTATATTCACCAAATAAATGTGAATTATCAAATGATTCAATTCTATGTATATTTATATTAAGTAATTTAGACAATTCTTCATTTGCACGTATACTTTTATTTAAATCTTTTTTTATTAAATCAAATTTTTCATTTAACTTTATTTTAGCATTTTCATATGCCATTAGAACTAAATTCTTTTTAGGTCCTCTATTTGGAATTAATACTTTTACATTTAATATTTCACTTAAAATATTAGTATCTATATTAGATGGTAATAGTATTTCTTTTGGTTTATCATTATTATCATAAAATGATATAATAAAGTTACTAAATAAATCAGTTTCATCTTCATTAAGCTCATATATATAACTATTTCTTTCAACTAAATTTCCATTTCTTAAATGAAGAACTTGTATTGATATAAAATCTTCAAGTACATAATAATTAAATATATCCCTATTAATATTATCTTTTAAATCTATTTTCTGTTTTTCTAATACTTTTGATATATAATTTAGTAATTCTTTAATTTCATTTGCTCTTTCAAAATTTAATTTATTTGATTCCTCATACATTTCTTGTTTTAATTTATATACAATATCAGAATAATTACCATTTAAAAATGATGTAATTTCTTTTACCATATCATCCATTTTTTGTTTTTCTATTTTTATTTTGCAATATCCAAGACATTCACCTATATGATAATATAAACATGGTTTATCTTCAAAAGTATTACATTTTCTTAATGGATATATTCTATTTAACATATTTACTATGTTTTTTGCAGCATATACATTTGGATATGGCCCAAATAATTTTTCATTTTTTCTTTTTTTATTTTTTTTAGGCCTTATTACTTCAAGTTTTGGATACTTATCGTATGAAAGTGATATATATGGATATGTTTTATCATCCCTAAATATAATATTATATTTAGGATCATATTTTTTAATTAAATTTATTTCTAATAAAAATGCCTCTTTTTCTGATTCAGTAATTATATATTCAAAATCAACTATATTTGAAACAAGTGCTTTTGTTTTACCAGTTTTAGAACCTGTAAAATAACTTGTTACCCTATTTTTTAATATTTTAGCTTTTCCTACATAAATAACTTTACCAGTATTATCTTTCATTAAGTAACAACCAGGTTTTTTAGGTAAAAGAGATAATTTTTGTTTTATATGTAATTTTATTTCATCCATTATTAATCACCTCCTTAATAATTTATTATATTATATCATATTTTGTATAAATTAAAATTTATAGTATAATTACTTTAGGTGAAATAAATGTATATTATTAATAAAAATGTAGAAAATGAATTAGTTATTAAAAAATCTAAATTTATTACTAAACTATACTATTTAGATGATATAGATAAAGTAGAAGAAATAATTAATAATTTAAAAAAAGAATATAAAAAGGCAACTCATATTACATATGCATATATAATAAATGGTAAAGAAAAAGCATTTGATGATGGTGAACCAAATAATACAGCAGGTAGACCAATACTTAATGTACTTAAAAAAAAGAATGTAACAAATATTTTAGCTATTGTTATTAGATATTTTGGTGGGATTAAATTAGGTGCTGGAGGACTTGTTAGAGCATATACAAAAAGTGTTTCTATGGCATTTAAATTAATAGATATAAAAGAAAAAGAATAATATTTATTCTTTTTTTTACATTATATATTGCTTTAAAAAATACTTTTTATCAACATCTTCTTTAAATACAGTATCTGTAAACTTTAATGCATCATCAATATAGATTTTTCCATATTCACTTAAATCAAAATTATCTAAAGACATATTATTAATTTTATAATCTAAAAAATCTATATCTATATTATCACTTTCTAAAGATGAAATTATACTACAAAACAAATTTATTTCATTTTGAATAATAATTGGATCAATTGTACCATTACACATTCTAAATTCTATTGTATTTAAATAATTAAATATATCATAAAATGATATATTACCTAAATTTAATCCATATTTTTTATCTAAGAGTATATCACAAAATAAATTTTCTATTAAAGTAGATAAACTAGAGTAATTTAAATGACCTTTATAAGATTTTAAAAAATTTAATAATATTTTTCTAATTGGTATAGCATATTTATAAATTGCATCCCTTGGAGTATCTCCACAGTATCCAAATTTATATATTATATGTTCATATACTGTATATAACTTTAAAAAATTAAGAAATTTTTCAGGATTTTTTAAAGTAGCATCTTTTGAAACATGTACATGTAGTGCCATTCTATCATCAATTACTGCATTATATTTTTTTAATTTTTTACACATTATATATAACTCTTTAAAATATTTTTCATCATTATTAAAAACTGGTGTTTTTACTTCTCCTCCAAATATCTTATCATCTACAATGTATGTAAAATCTAAATCATTAGTAAATCTCCATTTACCATAATATAAATTTGATTTATCAACCATAAATTTATTTGCAACTTTAATCAACTTTTCTCTAGGTGCATTTCCATATTCAATTTCTACTCCAAATTTTATATCACTATCAAAATTAAGTTTTTTTCTATATGAAATATTAGTATTTTTTAGAATATTTAATAGTTCACATCTATCAATATTTAATAATTCCATATTATCCCTCTTTTTTTCTAAATTGAATATTATATCCAAATTATTATATTTGTCAAAAAAATTATATCTTTCGATATAATTTATTTAATTTCTTCTAACTTAACACTAACTAATTTAGATACTCCGGATTCTTGCATTGTTATACCATATAAAACATCAGCATATTCCATTGTTTTCTTTTTATGTGTAATTATAATAAACTGAGTTTTATTTCTAAATTTTGATAAAAATTTACCAAAATTATCAACATTTACTTCATCTAAAGCTGCTTCTACTTCATCTAAGATACAAAATGGTACTGGTCTTGTTTTTAATATAGCAAATAGTAAAGAAATTGCAGTTAAAGTTTTTTCACCACCAGATAAAAGAGAAATATGTTGTAATTTTTTACCAGGTGGAAGCGCAACTATATCTATTCCAGTTTCTAATAAATTATTTGGATCAGTTAACTTAAGTTCTGCAGTACCACCACCAAATAATTCTTTAAATACATTTTTAAACTCTTCTTTAACAATCGAAAAAGTTGATTTAAATCTTTCTTTCATTACTTCATCCATTTCATCTATAATTTCAAGAAGCATATCTTCAGCATTTAATAAATCTTCTTTTTGTTTATTTAAAAATTCATATCTTTCACTTAATCTATCATATTCTTCTATTGCGCCAACATTAACATCACCAAGTGACCTAATTTCATTTTTAAGATTACTTACAATATTTCTTACAACATCCTTATCATCATTTAAAATATAATTTTCTTTAGCTTTTTCATATGTTATAGAATATTCTTCAGATAATATATTAAGTAAATTATCTAATTTAACATCAAGTCTACTTATATTTATTTCATGTTGCTTTAATTCATTTTGAATTTTATTAAACTCACTATTTGAACTTTTTAAAGACGTTTCGTTATTAATTAAATCCTCTTGCTCTATTTCTAATTTTTTTCTTAATTTTTCTATTTCAATAATTAAATTATCTTTTTCTTTTATAGCTAAATAATATTCATTTATTATTTTATCTTCTTCTTTACTAATTACATTATTAACAACATTTTGATTATTATTAAATTCAAGTTCTAAAGAAGATTTTGTAATATTAAGTTCATTAATTCTATCTTTTTTATTTTTTAATACTTCACTATTTGTAGTTAATGAAATTAATATACTATTTTTTTTATTTTCAATATTACTATATAATTCATCTATTTCATTTATTTTATTTTCTTGTTCATTTATATCATTTTGAATAGAATCTATTTTTTTTATAATATTCTCAAGCTCATATCTATCTTTTATTATTGAACTTTTCTTTAATGCTCCACCAGTTATAGATCCTCCAATATTTACTACTTCACCAGTAATAGTTACAACTCTATATCTATTATTAATTAATTTAGATAATCTATTAGCATTATCTATATTATCACATATGATTATATTTCCAAGTAAATAAAGTAGCACATCTTTATATTTTAAATCAAACTCTATAAGATTTGATGCAATATCTATAAAACCTTGTTCTCTTCTTATTTTATTATATGTATCACTATCTATATTTTTTGGTTTTATTACATTAAGTGGTAAAAAAGTTGCTCTACCTAAATTATTATCTTTTAGATATCTAATCGCATCTTTTGCAGAATTTTCATTATCACATACAACATAAGAAGATGATGATGATAATGCTATATCAATTGCAGTGCTATATTTTTCTTCGGTTTGTATTAAATTACCTACTACATTATGAATACCTAATAATACTGGATTATTTAAAATATTTTTTACACCATAAGGAAGATTAGAATTACTTTCTATTGAATTTATAAGTATATCTTTTTTATGAATAAATTCTTCCTTACTTCTAATATTATAATTTAGATCTTTAATTAATTTTTCTTTTTCATTATTAATTTCATCTAGTTTTTTTATATTTTCATCTAGTTTTGATGAAAGTAGTTTATTATCTTCTTCTTCTTTTTGTATTTCAATTGTTATAGTATCTATTTTAGTTTTTGTATCTAAAATTTTTTCTTTTAATGTTACTATATTATCATGAAGTTTTATATCATCAGAATTATATTTACTTCTTTCTTTTATAAGATCTTTTTCACCAGATGTTTTTTCAACTTTTGATGATACTTCTATAAGTTTTTGTTGTTTTTCATATATTTCATTATTAAGATTATTTATATTATTTTTTATATTTTCTATTAATGCTTGTTCTTTTGATGATTCAGTTACCATTTTAGTAATTGAATCAGTTAATATAGTAACTCTTTCTTTACTAAATTTATAATCATAATTATAATTTTCTATATCATGAACAACTAGTGCTATTTCTTTTTCTTTTAACTCAGCTTTCTTTGATAAATAAATTTTTGCATCTTCACTTTGTTTTTTTAAGGGAACTATATTTGTATTTAGTTCTTCTAATATATCATTTACTCTATCTAAATTTTCATGTGTCCTAGAAAGTTTTCTTAGTGCTTCATCTTTTCTTTTTTTATATTTTAATACACCAGATGCTTCTTCAAATATTATTCTTCTATCTTCAGGTTTACCTGATAATATATTAGAAACATCACCTTGAGATATAATATTAAATGATTCTTTCGATGCACCTGTATCCATAAATAAATCAAGTATATCTTTAAGTCTACATTTTTCATTATTTATGAAATATTCATTTTCACCAGTTCTATATATAGTTCTTTTAATTGATACTTCATCTATATCAAGTGATAAATATCTATCTGTATTATCAAATAATAGAGTAACTGATGCATAATTTGATGCTTTACGACTCTTACTTCCAGAAAATATTACATCACTCATCGCACCTTCCCCTCTTAATTGTTTTACAGATTGTTCACCAAGTACCCATCTTACAGCATCTACTACGTTACTTTTACCAGATCCATTAGGTCCAACTATTCCAGAAATACCATTATCAAATTCTATACTAATTTTTTCAGCAAATGATTTAAATCCAGATGCTCTAATTTGCTTTAAATACATATCATCAACTTCCCTACTATACGTAATTTATATTATACAATAAAGATATTTTTAAATCAAGAATCTATAAATTTAGCCTGTTTACTAAGTGCATCTTTTGCAGCTTCTTGCTCTGCTTCTTTTTTGCTTCCTGCAACACCAACTCCAAGCGTTACATTATCAAGTTTTACTGCTATAGTAAACGTTTTATCATGAGATGGCCCTGTTTCATTTATTACTTCATAAATTACACTTTCTTTATCAGATTGAATTAATTCTTGTAAAGTAGATTTATAATCTTTTAAAAATAAATCTTCTTTATTTTCAATTGATTTAATAACGGTATCATATATTATTTCTTTTACCTTATTAAATCCATATGTTATATATATAGATGCTAAAAATGCTTCAAATACATCTGCAAGTATAGCTTTTCTATTTCTTCCACCTGTAGATTCTTCACCCTTACCAAGTCTTAAGTATTTTCCAAAATTTAATCTTTTTGAATATTCATAAAGAGCGTTTTCACAAACATAACTAGCTCTTATTTTAGTCATTTCACCTTCAGTTAAATGTTCATTAATATATAAATATTCACTTACTATAAAATCTAATATTTTATCTCCTAAAAATTCTAATCTTTCATAGTCTTCACCTTTTTTTGTTTCATTAACATATGAAGAATGAGTAAAAGCTCTCTTTATCAACTTTTCATTTAAATTAATACCATATTTTTCTTCTAATTCCAATTTAATCACCTAATTAATTTTAACATAATTACAAATAAAATTAAATATTATCTATTATAATTTGAATTTTTATGTTAGAATGTTATTAGGTGATAATATGAGTCGTCTAATGATCTTTATTATTAAAATTTATAAAAGCATACCTTCAAATATCCATAATGCATGTAGATTCACACCTACTTGTTCAACATATGCTATTCAGGCATATGAAAATTATGGTTTTTTTAAAGGAACTTTTTTAACGATTAAAAGATTATTAAGATGTACCCCATTTGGGTCATATGGATATGATCCAGTTGAAATTAGGAGGAAAAATGAAAAGAACACTTAAATTATTTATTATAGTTACTATGATTATAATACTTACAGGATGTTTAAATAAGGATTCTATGGAAGATATAACTATTTACACAAGTGTATATCCAATTGAATATGTTATTGAAAAATTATATGGAGATTATTCTAATGTAATAAGTTTTTATCCTAGTGATGCAAATCCATATGAATATAAATTAACTAAAAAACAAATACAAGATTATAGTAAGAGTAATTTAATTATTTATAATGGAATAGATAAAGAAACTGATTATATTGCAGAAATGCTAAATATTAATAAGAATTTAAAAATAATAGATGCAACTGCTAGAATTGAATATGAAAATACAATGGATGAAATATGGATAAATCCATCAAGTTTATTAACAATTGCGCAAAATATAAAAACAGGATTTAAGGAATACATAAATAGTAGTTATCTTCAAAAAGAAATAGATAATAATTATAACGAGTTAAAACTTCAAATTTCTACTATTGATGCTGAAATGAAAGAAATGGTTAATAATGCTTCAAATAAAACAATTATTGTTAGTAGTAACGATTTTAACTTTTTAGAAAAATACGGTTTTAATATTATATCTTTAGATGAAAAAACAGTAACTGATAAAATAATATCAGATGCTAAAAAAATTATAAGTAATAAAGATGTTAATTATATATTTGTAAAAAAGGGTGAAGTTAATAGTAGTGTTATAGAAGACATAAAAAATTCTTACCCATCTATTCAAATACTTGAAATAGATATGTTAAATACAATATCAAATGAAGATAGAAATGATAAAAAAGATTATATAACTATAATGTATGAAAATATTGATAATTTTAAGAAAGAATTATATTAATTTTGTTTGGAGGTTTTGGATTAGTAGTATGAATATCAATGTAGAATTTGAAGAAAAAAAGTATAAATTAGAGGAACTTGAAGATAAACTTAAAATTGTAAAAGATAAATGTGCACATAATATTATTATAAAACTAAAAGATTATGACTATAAAAATCAATGTAATGAAGCATATTGCTTATGTTGTAATAATAGAATATATTCACGAGATAATTTATTTAATTATAAATTTAAATATATTATATATGCAAAAGATTTACCACTTTCTGATATAGATGAGAATGAATTATTAACTATTACAAAAAGATGTTATAATGAAATTATTAATGAAGATGATAAATTATCTGATAAAGAAATTGTACATACTATAAGAAAAAGATTAAATGAGTATTATATAACAAAAAAAGAATAAAATTATTCTTTTTTTTTACATAAATTTTAATAATAACATTCCAACTACACTAAGAGTATTTTGTATAGCGTGCATATAAATATTTGTACATATATTATTAGTTTTATAGTATATAGAAGCTAATGTACATCCAAGAAAGCTATAAACAAATATAAATAGTAATTCTGATATACTTTGAAAATCATCTATTACATGAAGTAGACCAAACATAACTCCACTTATTATAATATATAAATATTTATTTTTAATAAAATTCCTAAATGTACCTCTAAATATTAATTCCTCTACAATTGGTGCATAAATTATAGATAATAACGCAACTAATATTGCATTACTATTAAACATTTGTTGTAAGGTTTCTTGATTAGTTGATGTAGCAGTATTTGTAAAAATTTGAATAATTAAATTCATTATAACAATTATAATTAAAGCTTTACCCCATGTTTTAAATACTAATAAACTATATTCTTTAAAATATTTTTTAAATATTTTAAAATCACATATTAATTGTTTTCTAAAAATTAATATTGAAGAAATAAATAATACTATATATGATATAAAATAATATTTACTATCTATGTGATTAGGTAATACAAAAAATAATAATAAGAACAATATTAGTGGAATTAATGATAAATATTTATTTACCAAATTACTATGTTCTAATTTAGGTAATTCTCTTTTTTCTTTTTTTTCTTTAATATTATCATATATTATAAAAGAAAATATACCAGATATTATATTTAATATAAAAAATATTATGCCCCATATTAATATACCTTTTGAATGTTTTTTTAAGTCAATATCTTTTTTAAAATATAATATAAAATAATAAACTATTCCTATTATAGATAAAACAAATATTGATATATTTTCAATATTTTCATATATATTATCAGATATAATATTGTTACTTAATACTATTAATATTAAATTTAGTATTAAATATATGATCATTAATATATTTGAAATTAACAAATTTTTTCTATTTTTTTCCATAAAGCATCCTCCTATTTTTATAATTATAACATTATTTTAATAATGTTTCTACTAAAATAACATCTTCACCTATTTTTTTTATTTGATTAAAATATATTTCTATTTCACCATCATTTTGAAAAAAAGATGGGAATTTTTTCTTCTCAAGTATTATTGATTCAATTTTACCATCTTCACTATTTATTTTTACATCAATTATATTGCCTATTTTAACACCTGTTACTAAATTAATTACATCTTTATTTTGAATATCAGATAATCTCATAAAACACCTCTAATAAAATATATGCAAAAAAAATAACAATAACTTTTTAATTAGTCATTGTTAGAGTTTTATTTTCTTCATCATAAAGAGTTAAACCATTTTCTATTTGATATTGTTTACCATACATTAAACTTGTCCAGTGTCCATTACTTCCAGCACAATAATATGGTTCCATTGATTCATATGTAGTAAGACCTTTTTCAATATAACCATTTCTTAGTCCATATATTCCTTCAATTATACCTTCTTCTAAATTATCATATATAAAAAATTCTTGACTTCTTCTTGCAAATGGATTATTTCTACTTGTTGCAATTGGTTTTGTATAATCACCTGATTCTGCACATGATATTGTAAGAGCCATTGTGTTATCAATTTTAAATAAATCAGAATATTTATCTACCATTTCTCTTATTGTTAAAGTTGGTGTATATTCTTTATCAGTATAAAGGTCTATATTATTATCTATACCATATAAACTTGGATTATTAATAATATCTTTACATAAAAGTATAATTTCTGTATCTATACAATCATAATCTTTTTCTATAACAAACGCTACTCCATAGTTTTCAATATTTTCCTTAGCTATATTAAAAACAACTTGTTCATTTAAATTAAAGATAGGTGCATATTCTGAAACTTTTTCCATACATTCATTTATAACTATATCTTCTTTAGTATATGTAAATTCTAAAGGTACTACATTTTTAGATATATATTGATCATAATTAGTAGAATCAACATTTATTTTTTTAGCATTTATATTAAGATATGGATAACCTAAAAGTGTTATAAAAATTCCAAATGAACTTGCTGCTATACATTTATATTTAGTAATTTTTCCCATTTTTATATTAAACATCTTCTTTTTATCCTTGTTTAGTTTTAACATATTATCACCCTCTCCTTCAAAAAAACACACAAACATTACGAGTTTAACACATTTTTTAATATAATGCAAGCTATTTTATCAATTTTTTTACATTATTAAGTGCATTTTTCTCTATTCTTGAAACTTGTGCCTGACTAATACCTAGCTCATCACTAATTTCCATTTGTGTTTTTCCAATTATAAATCTTTGAAGAAGGATAAATTTTTCTTTAGTTTTTAACTTATTTATTGCATTTTCTAAAAGTATCTTGTTATTCCAATTAGTACTTGATTCTTTTGGATTTGCAATTTGATCTAATAAATATATAGTTTCACCACCATCATTATATATAGGATCATACATACTAACAGTACTTTTAGTTGCTTCTAGGGCACATACAATATCTATTTCATCAATATTAAGTATTTTTGATATTTCACTAACACTAGCTTCTCTTCCTTCTTCCATCATTATTCTTTCTTTTTCCTTAAGGGTTTTATATGCAATATCTTTTAGACTTCTTGAAACTCTTATAGTATTATTATCTCTTAAATATCTTCTTACTTCACCAATTATCATTGGAACAGCATATGTAGAAAATTTAACATTATATTTTAAATCAAAATTATCAATTGCTTTTATTAGACCTATTACTCCTACTTGAAATAAATCATCCATATTATCAGTTCTATTTGTAAATTTTTTCAATATACTTAATACTAATTTTAAATTACCATTTGTTAATTCATCTTTTGCAGTTTTATCTCCACTTTGCATTTTTTTAAATAATTCTATTTGTTCATCTGTAGTTAATGTTTTTAAATTTGCAGTATTTATACCTGTTATTTCTACTTTATGTTTTGCCATAAAAAAATCTCCCTTCAGCTATTTAATGAGCCAAAAGAAGATTTTTATTCATTTTTTATTCTGTTCTTAATGCTTCAACTGGATCTTTTTTACTTGCAATTCTAGCAGGTATTAATCCACCTATTGTTGTTAATAGTATGCTTATAATTATTAAAGATATTGCATGAATTATATTTAATCTTGCTACATTTTCTAAATCTGATAAGTTTTCAATAATAATATTAATTGGATATATTAATGCATTTGCTATAAAAATACCTAATAAACCAGATGTTAAACCTATAATAAATGTTTCAGCATTAAATACTCTAGCTATATCCTTTTTTCTTGCTCCTATTGCACGTAGTATACCAATTTCTTTTGTTCTTTCTAATACAGATATATAAATTATTATACCTATCATTATTGATGAAACAACTAAAGATATACCAGAAAATGCAATAAGTACTATAGTAATAGCATTCATTATTCCACCTGATAATGATGTAATCATTTCAGATTGATCTATATATAATATTTTATCTTTTTCATCTTTATTTTTATTATATTTATCTAAATATGAAACTATTTTATCTTTTGAATCAAAATCTTTAGGATATATTTGAAGTGCTAAAGGTGATATATCTGCACCTAGATATGATAATAATGTATCTTTTTGTTTTTTCCCTTCATCCGTTTTTAAATTAAATTTTTCTAAAGTAAGAACATTATAGTCTTTATCATTTTGTGCTTTTACTATATTAGAATTATTATTTTCATTTATTATATAATCGATTAAAGATTTATTATATAATAATCCAGTACTACTCATTTTTGCAAAATCATTATTTTCTTTTCCTCTTATTATAGATGTTATTTTTAGTGTAATAGCATCTTTACTATTATACATTGATTCATAATCAGTATTAGGAATAAATATTGAACCATTATCTTTATAATAATCATTATTTAATATTACTTTAAACTCTTTTCCAATAATATCATCAAAATCAATTTCATCATTGTCAGTATAACCAAGTTCTTTAAGTATTAAACTATCTATTCTATTTTTTGAATCAACAAGTAATACTAAATCTTCTTTTTTATTTGATAATTCACCATATATAGTATCAAAATTATCACTTATAATTGGTGATATACTTCCATCTAATTTAGATGGCATTTGATTTATTAAACCTTGAGTATTATGTTGTTTAATTTTACCATCTATTTTAGAAAATAATATAATATTAGTTCCATTTTGATATGATATACCACCTATTAAATTTTTATCAATATTATTAATATATGAAATATATTCTTTTGAAATATTATTAATATGTACTAAATTTTCTACTGTTTTAAGTGAATATACTTTTTTATTATTAGTATAATCTTCTAAATCATCGTTATTATTATTAAAAGTATCAATTGTGGTATTAATAGATTGTTCACTAATTATTATTGGTGCCTGAGACAATGTATTTTTTTCAAATTCTTCTATTTGTATATTAAAACCATTTGATAAAGACAATATAAGCGCTATACCTATTATACCAATACTTGATGCAAATGCTGTAATAAGTGTTCTTCCTTTTTTAGTTAATATATTATTAAATGATAATTTCAATGCTGTTAAAAATCCCATTGATGTTTTATTTAATTTATATTCATAATCTTTATTTTCTTCTGTGACAGGATTAGAATCATTTACTTTTTTACCATCTTTAAGTTCAATTATTCTATTTGAGTATTCTTTTGCAAGATCTGGATTATGTGTTACCATTATAACTAATTTATCTTTAGCAATTTCTTTTATTAATTCCATTATTTGAATACTTGTATTTGAATCAAGTGCTCCTGTTGGTTCATCTGCTAATATTATATCTGGATTATTAACAAGAGCTCTTGCTATTGCTACTCTTTGCATTTGACCACCAGATAATTGATTAGGTTTTTTATGTAAATGTTCTTTTAAACCTACTTTGTTTAATGCCTCTACTGCTCTTTTTTTTCTTTCTTTCTTTGATACTCCACTTAGTGCCATGCAAAGTTCAACATTACTTAATATTGACATATGTGAAATAAGATTATAGCTTTGAAATATAAATCCAATACTATTATTTCTATATGAATCCCAATCACTATCTTTAAAGTTTTTTGTTGATTTTCCGTTTATAATTAAATCTCCACTATCATATCTATCAAGACCACCGATTATATTTAGTAACGTAGTTTTTCCACTTCCTGATGGGCCTAATATTGATACAAATTCATTATTTCTAAATTCTAAACTTATATCATCTAATGCATTTTGTTTAAATGTACCTGATATATATTGTTTACTAATATTATTTAATTTTAACATATTTGAGTCCTCTCTAATTAATTTTACCACTATATTTTATCATAATTTATAATTATTAGATATATTATCAATATATTTTTACATATTATTTTACTCTTATATATATATTTACTTAATTATGTATATATTCCATTTATAAAAAAGAAAAAAATTAGATTAATCTAATTCTTATATTTTTATAATACTACTTATTTTATTTATTACCTTTTTTTCAATTCTTGATATATATGATTGTGATATACCTAGTAATTCTGCTACTTCTTTTTGAGTTAATTCTTTATTATTATTTAATCCATATCTTAATACCATTATTTGTTTATCTCTTTCTGAAAGTTTTCCAATTTCTCTTAACATTATCTTTCTCATATCATTTTCTTCTAAATTTTTAGTTACTATATCTGATTCTGTTCCTAATATATCTTCTAAATGTAATTCATTACCTTCTGAATCAAAACTTAAAGATTCATCAAGTGATATATCTGCTTTTCTCTTTTTGTTTTTTCTTAAATACATAAGTATTTCATTATCAATACACCTTGAAGCATAAGTTGCAAGTTTTATATTTTTATCATTTTTATACGTATTTATTCCTTTAATTAAACCAATTGTACCAATTGAAACTAAATCTTCTAAATCAACTTTTGTATTTTCATACTTTTTCGATAAATAAACTACTAATCTAAGATTATGCTCTATAAGTTTATCTTTTGCTTTCATATCACCATTTTGAAATAACTCTACATATTTTTCTTCTTCTTCTTTACTTAAAGGTTCTGGAAGTATATCAGTACTTCCAACAAAAAATAACTCATTATATTTATTAAATAATTTCCCTAATAATATTTTTAATATTTTAATCATGTTATCCCTCCAATATTTTTTCATTTAATATACAATCAATACCATCCATATTTATTTTTGAACTAAGTCCAATAAGTAATCTTTTTTTAAAACCAAAACCTTCTATATATATTTTAGATGGAATAATACATTTTAATATACCTTCATTTTCTAGTGTAAAATACGGAACTAATATAATTTTTTCTTCTTCAATATCTTTAAGTTTATTTTTATTTATTAATATTATTGGTCTTTTATTATATGGATCTATAAGTTTATTTCCTGTATCTAAAAAAGCATTAAGATTAAATATCTTACCATTTTTTAAATATACATCTACTTTTAAATATTTATTATAATTTATTTTTAAATCCTTACACTGCTTAATATAAACATAAATTATTATTGGTGATAATATAATTGCTAAAATTAAATTAATACTACTTCCATTTGTTATAAAAATAAGTCCATCATTATTATATAGAAATTGATTATTTATAAAATATAATGCTCCTCCTAAAATAATACTTACTATATATAAATAATATAAGTTTTTTAAAGTATATCTAATATTCTTTATACCAAATGTTATAAATATCATTATTAAACTTACTAAAAATTTAAATATAAATAGTGTTAAGGACGATAAAGGTATAAACAGTGTTAATGTTGTAATACTTCCAAATAATGCTCCTAATACTACTTTATATATTTTAGAATTTCTTTTTAATAATAAAGAAACTGCTAAAAGTATTATAAAATCAAATAAAAAATTTAATATTAATATTAAGTCTAAATATACCTTCATTAAAATCACCATTATCATTATAAAAAATATATTGTATAAATATTGTCGTTTATTAAACTTATTTTAATAAAATAAAAAAATCAACTATTTAAGTTGATATAAAAATTTAATTAAATATTTTTCCAATAATTACTCTTTTATCTTGTAGACCATTTATATAATCTTTTACAGATATTTTATTCTTTCCTTCAAATTGAAGTTCTAAAATAAGAATTTCTCCATCTAAAGTTTTTACACCTATTGAGTCATTATATACATTTATAATTTCTCCTGCTTTACCATTTTTAGTACTTTGACCAATTTTTGATTTAAATATTTTTACCTTCTTATTATCTAAAATAGCATAACTAACTGGTGAAGGATTTAATCCTCTTATCTTATTATAAACCTCTTTTGAAGTTTTATTAAAATCTATTTTTTCTTCTTCTCTTGTAATATTATATGCATATGTTACTTTACTCTCATCTTGTTTAATTCTATTAATATTATTATTAATAATATCTGGTAATATTTTTATTATCATTTTAGAACCTAAAATACTTAATTTATCAAATAATGATCCAGCAGTATCATCATCTTCTATTATTATTTCTTCTTGATAGATAATATCCCCTGAATCCATTTTTTCATCCATATACATAATAGTTATACCAGTTTTTTCATAGCCATAAATTATAGCTTTATGAATAGGTGCACCACCTCTTAATTTTGGAAGAAGTGAAGCATGTATATTAATACAACCATATTTTGGAAAATCTAATAATTCTTTAGGTATAATCTGACCATATGCACAAGTTATAATTATATTAGGATTTAAATTTATTATCTCAACATAATCATCTCTTATTTTTTCTGGTTGTATAACTTTAATATTATTTAATAAAGCAAATTCTTTTACAGGAGATGGTGTTAATATTTTCTTTCTACCTACCATTTTGTCAGGTTGAGTTACTACTGCTAGTATATTATATTTTTTATTTAATTCTTCTAATGGTTTAACACTAAAATCAGGTGTTCCCATATATACAATATTTAATTTTTCCATATTATCACCTAAAACAAATTTATAAAATCTTTTATAGTAACTATAATCATAAGTCCCATTAAAAGAAGAAATCCTATAGTATTTATAGTACCTTCTACTTTTGGATTTATTTTAGAACCTTTTATCTTTTCTATTATTAAAAACAATACTCTACCACCATCAAATGCTGGAAATGGAATTAAATTCATAAATCCAATATTTATAGATAAATACGCAGTTAAATATAAAAGCATTTCTAAACTACTTTTTGCAGTACCTACTACACTATATATACCAACAGGACCTGATAAGCTATCTATACCAAGTTTACCTGTAAATAAGCTTCCAATTATAATAAACATTGATTTATATATTGAAATAAACTTATCTTTTGCATATTTTAATGCTGCAACAAAACCCTTTTCATGTTTAACATCCACGCTAATACCATAATAATAAGTATTATCTTCTTTTGATAATTTAGGTTTTATATTATATGTTTTTATAGTTTTATTTTGTTTTTCAACTGATATACTAGCTTCATTTCCTTCTCCAATTATTGCTAAATATGTTTGTATATCATCATATGTACTAACTTTTTTATTATTTATTTTAACTATATTATCTCCATCTCTTGCTCCTGCTTCATATAATGCTCCATCTTTTGGTATACCACTTAAAACTGTACCTGTTTGAATAGTACCATATATAAGTCCCATTACAAATAGTAATATTATACCAAGTATAAAATTATTCATAGCACCAGCTATTAATACTAATAATCTTTGAATAAATGGTTTATTACATAATTTTTCATTACTTTTTATTTCTACTTTTTTATCAGGCTCTATTTCTTCTCCATCTTCTCCTGCCATAGCAACATAACCACCAAGTGGTATAAGTTTAACCATATACTCAGTTGGATCGTTTTTTCTTTTAAACGAAAATAATTTTGGACCAAAGCCTATAGAAAATTCATAAACATATACACCAAATTTTTTTGCAAAAATAAAGTGTCCAAATTCATGAACAAGAACAATAATACCTAATATTATTAGAAAAATAATTAATGTCATGCTATATCGCTCCTTTACATGTTTATTATTAAAGCATAACCAATAACTACAAATATAATACTATCTAATCTATCTAAAACCCCACCATGACCTGGCATAATATTAGAATAATCCTTTATACCATAATATCTTTTTATAGAGCTAAAAAATAAATCTCCAATCTGACCTAATATAGAAAGTACTAATACTGAAATAACTACTAAAAAAATACTTTCTCCAGGATCTACCATATATATATAATATATTGATGGAATTACTATTCCAAATAAACTTCCAATAACTGATCCTTCAATAGTTTTATTTGGAGATACTTTTGGAATTAATTTATGTTTACCAAATAATTTACCACCAATATATGCAAACGAATCAGTTAAAATAGTTATTAAAAACATAAATATAAATAAATGTATATCATTTTCCCTAATAGATATTAAATATGAAAATACAAAAGAAATAAATAATATACTAAATATAATAAATGAGAAACTCTCAATATTATATTTATCTTTATCATAAAAAATTAATGGTAAAGCAAGAATAAAAAATAATAACGATAATTTAATAATGACATTTAAATCAACAAACACCAATAAAAAAATTAAGATATATGATAATATAAGTATCATATTTGGATATTTATTATTCTTACTTGATGCTCTTAAAATTTCATATAATGCCATAATAGACAATAATGAAAAAGTTAATTTAAAATATATCCCACCAATTATAGTAATTGGAACTAATATCAATAATGCAACTAAAGCACTTATAATTCTTTGTTTCATATATCCTCCACT
>CANQAQ010000010.1 GCA_947589275.1 uncultured Bacilli bacterium
TCACAAAATATTTATATTCCTGAAACACATAAAAAATATAATGTCCTACCAAATCATAAAAAATACAATGAAGAAATAGGTGAATGGATTAAAAAGTATCCTGAAATCAAAAAAGAAATTCTAGATTATAAAAATTCTATAATAAAGTTAAATAATAAGGATAATTGGGCAATTGTTCAATATATTGGTAATTCTAACTATAGCTTTACCAATAACAATTTTTATTACGTTGTAATGTACAAAGAAAATGATTGCTGGAAAGTATATGGTATAGTAGATAATGAAGAATATGATGCATTTGTAGTATGGAAAAATAAATGTACAGATCATGTTGATTTATTAAAAGATTTAAAAATAGTAATTGATCCAAGTAACATCTTAAAAGAAGAATTTATTAGAATTATGAAATAATTATAAAATAAAAAAAGTACATTTTTAAATGTACTAAAGGAGGGAGAGTTAGTTATATTGACATTGGTTTCCGTTATATGATCTAAATCCCCAGAATAAGAAAAATATTATAACTATTACTATAATGATAGCCCAAATAGCACCAACTCCATCATTATTTCCCTGATATCCATAATTTGGATATGGATACGGATATGGATATCCATACATAATATCATCTCTCCTTTCATTATATTATATTCAAATATTAAATTAGGGGTATAATAAATATCTAATATATATTTGTTTACTAATTGATACAATAGTTATATAATTAAAATAGGTGATAAATATGAATATTTTTATAGGATGTTCTTCATCAGATGAAATATCAGTAGAATATAAAACTGTAACAAAATATTTAGCAAGTGAACTAAGTAAAGAAAATGATTTAGTATTTGGAAGTTGTAATAGAGGACTAATGGGTATTTGTTATAGAGAGTTTTTAAATAATAATAGAAAAATTACTGGTATTTGTTACGAAATGTATAAAGATGATTTAAAAGATTTAATTTTAGATGAAGTAGAAATTGTAAAGTCGTTAGAAGAAAGTAATAAAATGCTTGTAGATAAGTCAGATATAATTATATTTTTACCAGGAGGTTATGGAACATTAACTGAGTTTATGCATACAATTGAAAGTAAAAGAACTAATTTACATAATAAAGATATAATTATACTAAATATTAATGGGTTTTATGATGGAATTATAGATACATTTGACATAATTAATGAAAAAATATCTAAAGATTATGATTATAAATTTATATTTAAGATATTTAGCACAGTAGATGAATTAATAGATTATATGAAAACTAAAAAGAGTTCAAATTAGAACTCTTTTAATTATTCAACTGTAACAGATTTAGCAAGATTTTTTGGTTGATCTATAGGACAATCTTTTAATTTTGCAACTTCAAATGCTATTTTTTGAAGAGGTAATATAGTAATAATAGGTTCAAGCATAGGATTAACTTTAGGAATGATAATCTTTTTATCATAGAAATCTTCTCCTAAATTAATATTATCAGTTGCAATACAAATTGCATTAGCACCCCTTGCTTTTACTTCTTTTAAATTACTTATTGTTTTACTAGCAATTTTTTCATCTGTTACTATACCAATTACTGGTGTACCATTATCAATTAATGATATTGTTCCATGTTTTAATTCTCCAGCTGGATATGCTTCACTATGTATATAAGATATTTCTTTTAGTTTTAAAGAACCTTCCATACATAATGCATAATCAATACCACGTCCTATAAAAAATATATGGTTCTTATCGTATAAGATATTAGCAATTTCTTTATACAAACTATTATCAAGAATGCTGTCCATTATTATAGGTAACTTATTTAAATCACTAAGGAAAGAACTTATTTTACATAAATCTTCTTTATTTTTACTTGTTTTAGCAACATTATATGCTAAAAA
This sequence comes from uncultured Bacilli bacterium, assembly GCA_947589275.1. Classification (GTDB taxonomy): domain Bacteria; phylum Bacillota_I; class Bacilli_A; order RF39; family UBA660; genus CAG-433. Next base: position 1,888 of record CANQAQ010000010.1, read on the forward strand.
TGATAATAACGTAACTTGCGCTGAATATGCTTTAGTTGTTGCAACAGCTATTTCTCTTCCAGCTTTTGTATAACATACATTAGATACTTCTCTAGCAATAGAACTACCATATGCATTAACAATACCTAATGTATCACACCCTTTACTTTTTGCAATCTTTACTGCTTCAAGTGTATCTGCAGTCTCACCTGATTGAGAAATTGCAATTACTAAGGTATCTTTATCTATAAATAATTTCCCATATCTAAATTCACTAGCTATATCTACTTCGACAGGTATATTTGAATATTCTTCAATTAAATTTTTCCCAATTAATCCCGCATGCATTGCACTACCACAAGCAACAATAACAATTTTTTTATAATTACTTATATCTGGCATATCACTTCCTATATACTCATTAGTCATTTTTCGTATAACTTCAGGTTGCTCATGTATTTCTTTTTCCATATAATAATCATAATTTCCTTTTTCCATGTCCTCTGCTTTTTCATGAAATTCTTTTATATCTTTTTTTACTAATTCATTATTTTTATTATATAAAATTATAGAATCAGATGTTATTTTAGCAAATTCCCCATCATCTAATTGTATATATTTATTAGTATAGTTTAATATAGCTGGTACATCAGAAGCTACAAAATTTTCATTTTCACCAACGCCTATTATTAAAGGACTATTTTTCTTAATAGCATATATACAGTCAAAATCATCATCACAAATTAAATTAATTGCATAAGCTCCTTGTACTTTTTCTTTAAATATTTTTATTGCACTTAATATATCATTTTCTTGATTATACAAAAAGTCAAGAAGTGCACACGCTACTTCAGTATCAGTATCTGATTTAAATTCATAACCATATTTTAATAATTCATTTTTTAATTCTTCATAGTTTTCAATTATACCATTATGTACAATTGTAATTTTACCGCATTTATGTGGATGTGCATTCAATTCACTAGGCTCACCATGGGTTGCCCATCTAGTATGACCTATTCCAATATTACTTTTATCATCAAAATTAATTATTTTTTCAAGATTAGCAATTTTACCTTTACTTCTTATAATATTTAATTTTTCATTATCTATATAAGCAATTCCCGCTGAATCATAACCTCTATATTCTAATTGCTGTAATCCACTAATTAAAACTTCTAATGCCTTATTATTCTTTCCTATATATCCAACAATTCCACACATAATTTTTCTCCCTACTGTCTTAATTATATGCATGATATATATTTTGTTATAATATTGATTTTATTTTTTGTTATATATCTAATGGCTGCATAATCCATGATAGCATCCGCCGAATTTTCGATAAACTATCAACCTCGTCACCAATTAATGGTCTGGCGCTTATTAATATAAATTCCTCCTAATATTATATTAACTAAAATAATTATATCAAAAAAAATATACTATTAAAAGCCTAACTAAATATAATACTTGAACTTTTAATAAAAATAAGTATAATAACATAGCTATATTTGCTTGGTATATTGAATATAAATTAAAAGAGGTATTAATAAAAATGAATGATTACAAAATATATTATGATTATATTAATGAAAAATATTATAATGAAAGAGAAAATTTAGTTATTGATTTACTAAAGGTAATTCAGCAAAAATTAAGCCTATATAAATTAAAAAAAATGATGATATTATGTATAGGGACAGATAAAGTAATATATGATTCATATGGACCATTAGTAGGACGAGAACTTATTAAATATGATTTTGGAGATACTATTAATATAGTTGGGTCAACTAAAAACACATTAAATGCATTAAATTTAGAAAGATTTATTAATGAACATAAAAAAGAAATTAATAATAGTTTAGTAATTTGCATAGATGCTATGGCATCTAATAATTATCCTATTGGTTCAGTTATAATTCGAGATGATGGAATTATTCCAGGTGCATTATATAATAAAAAAATACCTAAAATAGGTGATATAAGTATATGTGGAATAGTTGGAAATAAATTTTCAATAATGGATAATGAAGTAAAATTAGATACTATTATGGATATGAGAGATATAACCATAGATGCGTTATTAATTGCTATTGAAGAAATAATTATAAATGAGAATTTAATTAATAGAAAGATTAAGTTATATAATAAAAAATAGTATATACAAAATTAAAAAAATATGATATATTATTAAAGAACTTAATTTATGTCTCCTTAGCTCAGTTGGTAGAGCAACTGACTCTTAATCAGTGGGTCTAGGGTTCGAATCCCTAAGGGGACACCACTATTGATTTTAAAGGTTACAAATGTAACCTTTTTTTATTCTATTATAGTAGTAATTTTTTTATTGACAAAAATGCCTGGGGGGGGGGTATACTTAAATAAAAGATATGGTAAAGAGGTATATATGAATATTAAGTTTAATATTGCTACTATAGAAGATATTGATGAAATTATAGATTTATGTAATGAATGTTTTTTTGAGAAAACAGATAAAGAATATGCAAGAAAAATATTTGAAAAAACAATGGGTGATAAAAATCAAATATATGTTATTGGAAGGGTAAATGGTATTGTTGTTGCACATACAAAGATAACAATAATTCCAACAATATTTGAAGAAATGAATACTTATGCAATTCTTAATCATGTATGTGTAAAAGAAAAATATAGAAGAAGAAAATATGCTACATATTTACTTGATTTTGTTACAGAAATATGTAAAGAGAAAGGTTGTAAATCAATTAAACTCTGGTCAGGTAATCAAAGAAAGGCTGCACATGCGTGTTATCATGAATATGGATTTCATATATTTGAATCAGCATTTTTTGAAAAAGAAATAAATTAGGAGTATGATTATGAAAATAGAGAAGATATATATTGGTGGTTGGTTTCAAAGGACCATGTTATAGTTAACTGAAATTTATGATTTCTTAAGATATGGAACAAGTAATTTAAAACTTGATCCTAAAAAATTAGAAAAATTAAGGAAAGATTTGGCAATAGGAAAAATTGACTATGGCTCAATTGGTATCGATTACATTGAAATTATAACTTCATATTTTATAAAAATAAAAATCTTTGAAGATGGGCTTATAGTTCTTAATAGTGAAGATGCAAGGGAAGAAACGTTATTTTCAGACATTGATAAAATAACAGATTATTATGAAAATAAGTTGTCAAAAGCTTTAAATTATTTATTTAGTTTAGGTGCACCTGTACCAAAAGAGCTTGCTAATATAGAAACAGTTTATCCTTATTTTATAGTACTTGATAATGCTAAAAAAGAACAAATGAATGAACTTTTATCAAAAACTGATAGACAAAAATATTTTGAGTTTGATAGTAAAGATTATGAAGTAATTCGTGGTGATAAATATTATTTCATAAATAATAAATCAAAAAACATTGATGAGATAGAGACATATATTCAAGAACAAATATTTATGAGAGAATTTAAAGGTCAATTACATAGATATTTAAATATTCATAGAATAATTTGGGAAAAAATAGATGATGTAAAAGAAAAAAAGCAGGTTAAAGGGTCTGATATAATTAAGTTTAGAAGTAAGATAGAGGGATATCAAAAAACAATTAATCTAATTGAATCTAGAATAAATCAACTGGATTCATATTTATCTACTAGAGAAAAAATTACTAGAAATAAAGACGATGTTAACGAGTTTTTAGGTGTATTTGGTTATAAATATGAAACCTTGAAGAATACACTTTCATATATAAAACAATTATGGAGTATGACAAAGAATTATGTAAATTCTGCTATGAATTATTTAGTGATTTAAGTAGTGATATAACATCTAAATCAATAGATAATTTAACAATAGTTACGTCTATGGGTGTTGGAGCATCTTTAATTGGTTTATTTACAGAGTCTGCACCATCATTTACAATATTTGGTATAATATATTTCTTTTCATTAGCACTAATAGGATTTATTGTAAATAAAATAATGGGGTATATATCTAGAAATAAAAAATATGATGTTACAGATGTAGAATACGATAAAAATATAAAATAAGTTTTTGTTAAACATGTAAGAAAGATAAAGTTATCTTTCTTTTTTTGGCTATAATAATATTTACTATTTATTTAATTTCATATTATGAAGTAGAAATATAAATGTAGGAGGTGAAAACATGCTTAATATAGCACAAAGACAGTTAAATTTAAGAGCGTATTATTACTTTTATAAAGGAAATATAGATGGAATTGAAGGTAAATTAACAAAGAACGCATATAAAAATTTTCAAAAATATACTGGTTTATTAGTTGATGGAATATATGGTAAAGATACTAACAATAAACTTATTGAAGTTATTAAAGATTTACAAGGTAAATTAAATAGTAAAGGCTATAACCTTGTAATAGATGGTATGATTGGTGATAATACTCTTAATGCAATAAGAAACTTTCAAAAAAATAATGGATTATCAGTAGATGGAATAGCTGGAGAAAAGACATTTGAAAAATTAAATGATACACCATCTATAAGTACAAAATATAGATATCCAGTTAATTTTATTGCAATAACTCAATACTATAGTAATTCTCATAAAGCACTAGATCTTGGATGGAGTGCTTCTGATGGTGGCAAAAATCAACCTGTTTATGCATGTTACGATGGGGTTGTTATAACTAATTCGTATGCTTCTGATGCTGGTAATTATGTTGCAATAAAACATTCTAATGGAGATATTAGTAGATATTTACATTTAAATTCAAAGAGTTCACTTAAAATAGGTGATAACATAAAAAAGGGTGAACTTATAGGAATTATGGGTACAACAGGAAATAGTACAGGAAATCACTTACATTTTGATTTGACTAAGAATGGATCTAGAGTAAATCCATTAGATTATTTATATGTGTATTCTGATCAGAGAGTTTATAGTGGTTCAAAAAATTCAGTTAGATATATTTAAATAATAGTTTATAGTAAATTCCAATTATTAAAAATTGCATTTTATGTAATGGGGAGTGATTGGTATTATGGTAAAGGGTATATTAATAACAGAAGATGATACTATAAATCTTAATAATATAAATATTACAGACACAAAATTTATTATTATAAGAGCAGGATATACAAGTTATGGAAAAAATAAAGAAAAATATAAAGATAGCAAATTTGATGAATATTATAGTAATGCATTAAAAAAAACGCATAATGTACTTATATATTATGAGTCTTGTGCAACAAGTGTTAGTGAAGCAAGAGAAGAAGCTAATTACTTTCTTAAGTTAATTAATGATAAAATAATAAACTATCCACTTTGTGTACTTATTAATGATGATCATAATACTGTAATTTATTCTAAGATAAGTCAAAAAGAATTAACTAAAGATGAATTAACATGTGTAATTAATGAATTTTGTAAAGTAATTATAGAAAATGGATATGATATATTTATTTTATCAAGTTCTACATGGTTTAAAAATTTATTTGATATTGAAAAATTAAATAGTAAAACAGTAAGTATGGAAATAGATGATAGTAGTATGTATAGATATATTAATATAAATAATCATATGGATGATAAAATACAGATAGTATTAAATGAAAAATGTGCTTTTAATAGAGTTTATGATACAATAAAAATAGCAAAAAAATTAATATTAAAAAAGTTAAAAAAAGTTTTTAAATCTAAGAAATAAAAGAGGTATATATTAATATACTTCTTTTTAGTAAAAAAAATAAAAAATAACTTGATTTTTTTTAACTAATATTGTAAAATTAAATAGCATTATGCAAATCAAAAAGCTTTGGACCTATAGCTCAGCTGGTTAGAGTGCACGCCTGATAAGCGTGAGGTCGATGGTTCAAGTCCATCTAGGTCCACCATTATTTATGGCCTGTTGGTGAAGTGGTTTAACACACCGCCCTTTCACGGCGGCATTCATGGGTTCAAATCCCATACAGGTCACCATAGTAATTTTAAACTCGAAGTTCGAGTTTTTAATTTTTATAAAAAATGTATTTATTATTGACCTATTAATTTTTAAATGTTAAAATGTTAGTACATTGTGGTAATTTTATTTAAATGGAGTAGTACTCAAGAGGCTGAAGAGGCGCCCCTGCTAAGGGTGTAGGGTGGGCAACTGCCGCGAGGGTTCAAATCCCTCCTACTCCGCCATTATAATAATAAAACTCATAAAGAGTTTTTATTTTTTTAAAAATTATTCTTACAAAAACTATTTAAAATATGCTATAATTATATAGCAACGAGTAGCTATTCAAAAAGGCGTAAGTCCAGTTGAATAGCTTTTTTTATTAGAAAGAAGGTTATTATATGTATAAAGTTGGAGATTTTATAGTATATAAAAGAGATGTTTGCAAAGTTATAGAAATAAAAGAGAAATATATTAATGATCTAGATTATTACATATTATCACCTTTATCAGATACTACATTAAGAATACAAATTCCAATTAATAATAATCTTTTAAGGGATGTAATTAGTATAGATAAGGTTGAAAAGATAATAAATGATATCCCAAAAATTGATATAATAGAAACTGAAAATAAACTTATAGAGTCAGAATATAAAAAATTACTTAATTCTAATAAATATGAAGATTTAATTAAAATTATAAAAACTACATACTTAAGAAATAAAGAAAGAGAAGACAGTAAAAGAAAAATAAGTGATAAAGATAAATATTATTTTGATAAAGCAGAAAATCTTTTATATAGTGAATTTAGTATAGCACTTAATATGAGTATAGAAGATACAAAGAATTACATAGTTAATAAGGTGAATAATATAGATAATTTATAGTATAAATTAAAAAATAATTGACAATAATTTTGTCTTTATGTATACTAATCAAACAAAGGTGGTTAGGTTAATGAGTGGCGTAGTTAAATTGTTTTTCGAACATTTATATGAAATAGTGTTTAATAATAGTGATGAAATATCAAAAATTATATTAAAAATTCATATACCAGATGATAATCAAAGAAATAAACCTGAAATAATAGATATATATAAAAATAATGTTAGAAAATTTCTAGTTTATAACGAGAGATACTTTTGTGATGATGACAATTATATATTAGGAATATTAGACAATCAGGCAAAAAAATTAAAATATGAAATTTTAGAAAAATATCGTTTAAATAAGTATGAAAGAGATTATTTAAATAAAGCAATTAATATGGAATTAAGCTATTTAAACAAAGTATCAGAAATAATGATTTCAAGATTTTTAAGTTCTGAAAAACAATGTGAAATTATACAAGAACAATTACACGAGATACAATTATGTAGGTATTTTATAGATGCATTAATTTTAGGAGAAAATCCCAATTATCAAGTATTTGTTGATTTTAATTTATTGCCAAAAATCTTGTGTAAGATATCACTCAAACCAAAAGAAAAATTTGAAATTATAATTTATTTTTTAAGAATATCAAAAAAAGATATAATAAAAACATTTGACAAAGAAGATATATCTACAATAACTAAAGCGCTTAATACAGGTATAAATACAGAGAATTTTATAAAAAATTATAATATATTGTCTGAATATTATAATAAGGATAATGATAATCTTAAAAAAGAAGATATAGAAAAAATAAAAGAAGCACTAATAGAATTAGGAATAGATAAAAAATTATCATATAATATATATTCAGATTTTTTGAAAAAGATAAATCAAAAAAAATATTCTGATAAAGTCTCTACTATTTCATATGAAATAGAAAAAGATAGAAAATTAAAAGAACAAGAACGATATAATATGATAAAAGAGTTAGAAAATTATTTTGATTTTAGAAATATGAAATGTATAAGGTTTCTATCAATGTCTGAAGTTTTATATGTTATTTCTATATTAAAAAAATTAAAGTATGATGATGAAACAATTCGAAACTTTATAATAATAAATGAATATCAATTAAATATGTCAAATCCAATAACGAGATATGTTCAGTTATATGATAAATTAAAATATTATGTAGAAAAATATGGCCTTTTAGATGAATTTAAAGAATTAAATGATTATTTTAATGAATTATTCATATCAGATGATAATGATTATTCATTTTATAAAAGTTGTTTAGATAAACAGTTAGATTATATATTATCATTAATACCTAGAAATTATGACTATGAATTAAGAAATACAAAATAAACAAATTCCATTTATAGCTTTTTAGAATATAATATAATTGGTATATAAAAAATTACTATATATATTGACTTATTTTACACTAAAATAGTATAATTTAAGTATATAGGAGGTAAAATATGAAAAAATTTTTATTAAGCTTATTTTGTAAAAAATCAGCATTGTTAGTTTCTACTGCATGTGCATCTGCTTTAATTACAACGACTGCTATTGTACCAAGTATTAAAAATGATAATAATGAGCAAGTAAAGAATGAAATATCACAAAAGAATACAAAAAAAATACAAAATAATGTTTATAGTAATGAAAATTTAGTGGAACCAGTTGATAATGAAAGTTCTATTAACGAAGAAACTATAGAAAATGCTAAACCTTATGATGTATTTGTAGACTTTAGTAAAGTAGCTCAATTATCACAAAGCTCTAGTAAAACTGAAGAATCAGTAGATCAAAGACAAGAAGAAGTTATAGAACAAGATAACAAAGTAACAGAAGAAAATAAAGAATTAAGTTCAACAAATGAAGTAGAACCAACAGGAAATGAACAACAAGAACAAGAAGTTATACCACAAAATAATGAGGTAACAGAAGAAAATAAAGAATTAGGTTCAACAAATGAAGTAGAATCAACAGGAAATGAACAACAAGAACAAGAAGTTAAACCTCAAGATAATGAGGTAACAGAAGGAAATAATGAATCAGGTTCAACAAGTGAAGAACAAAAAGAAAATGAACAACAAGAACAAGAAGTTAAACCTCAAGATAATGAGGTAATAGAAGGAAATAATGAATCGGGTTCAACAAATGAAGAACAAAAAGAAAATGAACAACAAGAACAAGAAACTACACCTCAAGGTAATGTGGCAGAAGAAAATAAACAACCAAGCACACAGAACTTAGAAAAAAATAATTCTTCTACTGAAGAAAGTTCTGAACAAAATAATTATATTGAAATAATTCAACAAGCACTTCAAAAAACAAAAAATGTTGAAAGTGTTTATTTTACAAGATATAGAACTGGTATATATCCAGAAAATTCAAAAATTAAATTTAATAGAAGTCAGAATAGACATTGGTATTCAAATGGGGAAGTTGAAGAATATATTGAAGGATTCCCAGGTAGATATACAACTGAATTTAATCCTGTAAAATATTTTTATCAAACTTGGTGGTTAAAATATAAACAAACAAATACATGGGAAAAAAGAGGTACTTTACATTCAGTATATGGTATTAGCGAATTAGGATATTTAAGTCAAATAAAATCTGTTGAAAAGTTAAATATAAATTGTCCTTATTCAGTTTATGTTGTTACTCTTGATCAAAACTTTGCTAATAAAGCAAGTGAAAATTTACTTAATACTCCTAATATGTTTAATCAAGATGTAACAATTACTGTTATGATTGATTTCGATGGTTATATTAGAAGTATTGATAGTGATTGGCAAAAAGAAGTACTAAATAATCCAAGTATTGGACCTGTTAAAATAACTGTTCATATAGGAGATTTTAATTCAACTAATATTAATAGACCTAGTGATTTAAATGATGAACCAGTTAATTATAGAGATACAAGAGATGATTTAACACCAACAAAAAAAGAAAATATAAAAAATAATATTTACGAAGCTTACAAAAAAACATATGATGCTAATAATGCAACATATGAAGTAAATGGTAAAAAAGTCGAATATGATATACAAAGTAATTCTGCTTTAGTAGAAGATTCTGATGGAACAATTACATATTATGATGGTAAGGATGGTAAATATATAGATCATAATTATGTTACTGATGAATATCATCATGAGAGTTGGACTAAATTTAAAAATTCAAACGTTTGGGTTAAAAATGTTAACAAACATACTTGTTTTATCCCTAGAGAATTATATTTCTTAAATACAATTTTTGATGTTTCAAATGTAGAAGTTCAATCAGATGTAACAATATATACTATTGAAGTTTTAAAACAATATGCTAATTCAGCTTATAGTTATTCATATAATACGTCTGATAGTATATTTAATTCAAATATTACATTTACTGTAAGTATCGATAAATATGGATATATAAAAGAGATACATATTAATAGTGAAGGTTATAAGTTAGATTTAGTTATTAGTAATGTAAATAATACTAACGTTGAAAGACCAAGCGATATAAAATAAATATAAAAAAACTACCATATGGTAGTTTTTTTATATAACAAAAGATATTAAAAGTATATTTTACAAAAATTGTGTCATTTTTCTAATTAATTTAATATTATGTATTAGGGTGGTACAATGAACTATCAAAATGAAATAGATGCTAATTATTATTTAGCTAGATTTAATGAGATACTATATAATATGTCAAAAGAAATGTTAATTATGGATACAACAAATAATATAACTATAGATTTTATAAGATGTATGATACCGCATCATATGGCCGCAATTTATATGTGTGAAAATTTATTAAAATATAGTAATTATAATTCTTTAATAAATATTGCAAATAATATAATAAATATTCAAAAATATGAAGTAAAGCAAATGAATGAAATAGCTAAAACTACAATGCCATACATAAATTTAGAAAGAGATGTTAATAATTACTTTAAAAAATATTTTAAAATTACTCAGAATATGATTAATGAAATGCGAAATAGTAAAAGAGTAATAGATATTAATTTAGATTTTATATATGAAATGATACCTCATCATGAAGGTGCAATAAAATTATGTCAAAATTTACTAAAATATCAAATTGATCCAAGATTAAGAATACTCGCAAATAATATAATAATTCAGCAAACAGAAGGAGTTAAAATATTAAGACAATTACAAAATAGTATAAATAAAAATATCCTTAATTAAAGATATTTTTTTAATTCAGATATAGTCTTTTCTTGAAATTTTAAAAAATTTTTAGCAAATTTAATATGATTTTTATCTATATCTTTATCATAAGCACTAATTTTTTTCTCTGTATTTAAACTACCCATTGATATTCCTTGTATTAAAAGTTCTGCTATTGCAGAATCACTATTATCTTTTTTAGTTTCTTTTTTTATACCCATATTTGCCATCATTTTACTGATAACACCTTTTTCTTTAACTTCTTGTCCATTTTCTTCGAGTATCTTTTTAGATTCATCCATATATGAAGTATATTCTTTTAATATATCTTCAAGTAATCTTTTTATTTTATTGTCTTTTTCCTTTAAATCTTCAGTTAACTTTGTTATAGTATAACAAGCCATATTAGAATCTTCATAAATATGCTCAATTAATTCATAATTTTCTTTCATAATTACCTCCTATTTTATTATTTACAAAATAAATATAATTATGTAAGAATTTAAAAATAATGATATATAGTTATTTTTTTGAAAAACTAATAAATTTTGTTAAGTATCTATAGTTTTTTTAAAATATAAAAAATTCTCTTTATTACAATATATTTATAACACTATATATTTTTATTTTATCAAGATAATAGATTATAATTCATATATTTTATTAGGTGAAATTTATGTATGAAATGATAAAACTAAATTATAATTATAAAGATTTAGAACCATATTATGATAGTAATATGTTTAATTACCACTATAATGTACTATATAAAGGTTATACAGATAATTTAAATAAAATAATGAGTGATTTTAATAGTGATAGAAAAAACGATGATTTTTCTAATATTCAAAGTTTATCAAAAAAACTATCATTTAATGCAAATGCATATATATTACATAGTCTGTTTTTTGAAAATTTAATACCTATGCCAAATAAAACCTTATTAAATTCAAAACTTGTTAATCATATAAAAAAAGATTTTGGTTCATATGATGCTTTTATTAATGAACTTAATAAATCACTTTTAAATATAGAAGGTCCAGGATGGGTGGTATTTGGATACGATAAATATTTAGATAAATTATTAATAATTCAAGTTGAAAAGCATCAAGATCTTATTTTAATAGATTTTGTTCCACTACTTGTAATAGATGTATGGGAACATTCGTATTATCTTCAATATAAAACAGATAAGACAGAATATATTAGGAATTTATTTTATATACTTGATTTTAATGTCGTAAATAATAGATATAATAGTATATAAATATATCATCAGTTTGACAATTGATAACTATTATGATACTATAATCCTCATTAAAAAGGGGGATTATTATGAAAAAGATAGAATATATAAGAATTAAAAGAATTTTAGAAAATTATTTTAAATACGATAAATACATCGATGAGCAATTTATATATGAAATGATCGAAATAATTGTAAAATCAAGAAAGTTTAATTCTATGATTAATAATGTTAACATATTTAATCGATGTCAAGAAGAGGGTATAAGTGGTTTTTATTCTCCTATTGATAAAGAAATAAATATAGTATTGCCAGATAAAAATATTGAATTATTTGATTATAATACAACTATATTACATATTTTATTACATGAGTTAGAACATGTTGGTCAACATAAAAAATGTATTGAAAGTAAAAATGATACTTTGGAAACAAGTTTGTTATCTACATGCTTTAAACCAAATAATTATAATGAAATGATTAAAAAAAGATTACAAAATAATGATATTAATAAAGATGAGTATTTTTCAGTAATTGAAAAACTAAAATTTTATGAAATGTATTCTAAAATTATAAATGAATGTTATGAATTATTACCATCTGAAAGACAAGCAGAAATAAATAGTTTTAGTTATATGATTGAATTATTAAAAAATATAAAAAATGTTCAATATGAAGATAAAATTGAAAAGATAAAACTAAACTATTTGGTTAGAAAAGTGATGGGTTATAAAAAACAAGATGATAAAGTTTTATCACCTACATATGAATTATATAGAATTATATTAGATTTTATTAAACAACCTCAATTGTTAAAAAAGTATTATGAAACATTCGATTTAGCATCAAGAAATATGAGTTTAGAAGAACGTTTATATTATGGATTAAATATATCATGTGATGAATACGATAAACAACAATTAGAAATAGGTAAACTACTAATTAAATAAAAAAGAAAATGGACTTTCCATTTCTTTTTTAATACATAATGAATTTGCGAGTTTATTATTTATTTTAGTTGATTTTTTCAAAAAAAATTGATAAAAAAATAGTACAATGTATTAATAATATAAATATATGCGCGATAGTATAGAAATATATTATCTTTTTTGTTATAATTACTTAAAGATTTTTATATCTTGACTTTCCAGTTAGCTGTAATGTTATATTCAAGATGAAGGAGGGAAAATGTTATATAAAATAGGTGATTTCTCTAAGAAAACCAATGTACCTGTTAAAACACTTAGATATTATGATGAAATAAATTTATTTAAACCTGTCGAAATTGATTTATTCACAGGATATAGGTATTATAGTGATGATCAAATAAATGATTTAAATTTAATATTAAGTTTAAAAAGGGTAGGTTTTTCTTTGGAAGAAATAAAGGAAAATTGGAATAATTTTACTAATGATACTATGCTTAAGAAAAAAGAGGAATTATTAAAAGAAATAAATTTATTTGAAGAAAAAATAAGAGAAATTGACTATTTAAGAAGTAATATAGTAGGTGGTAAAATTATTTTAGAAAATAAAATAATAAAAGAAAATAAAATTAAAATTAAGAAGAAGGAGATATAAAATGAAAAATACAAATTTAATTTTAGGAAAAACATCTGTAGGAAAAACTACAGGATTAATGTTTAATGAAGTAAAAAATATAATAAGTAAAAATGAGAATATGGTAATTGTTGATAACAAAGAAGAATATTATAAAACTTTTGGAAAAAAGTTAAAAGAAAATGGATATAATGTATATGTAGTAAATTATAAAGATGCATCAAAATCAAATGGTTTTAATCCTTTATTATTACCATATAAATTATATAAAGATAATAATAAAGATATGGCTATTAATTTAGTTAAAAATTTTGCATATGAACTTATGAAAAATGATTTTGCAATAGATCCTTTTTGGGGTAATTGTGCATCAGATTATTTAACAGGAATTATATTGTTATTATTTAAAGAAGCAAAGGAAGAAGAAATAAATTTAGCTAGTGTTCAAGTAATGATCTCTCAAACAGAACAATCAAGTAAAAATAATGATAAATTAAAACAATATATTAATAACCTAGATTTAACAAGTCCAGAATATACATTCTTATCACCAACTGCACTTTCACCATTAGAAACTAGAAGTGGAATTATATCTGTATTAAAAACAGAATTAAATAAATATGTTACAAGTCAAAATCTATTAAATTTATTATGTAATAATGAAATTAATATAAATAATTTAAATAATAAAAGTGCAATATTTGTAATAGGTAACTCTGAATATAACAGATTAACTAATATAATTTTAAATCAAATTGTAAAAATATCAACAATTAATAATATTGCATTTAATTATATTATTGATAATTTTGATACTCTTACAAAAATACAATGTTTAGATGACTTACTTGAAAATGCAATATCTAATAATCAAAAAGTTTACGTAATATCAAGAAATATAGAAAGTATAAATAAAATATATGGTGAATTCTTTGTAGATAAATTCGAATATAAAATAGAAGTAAAACAAGGAGATTATCCATTAATGAATGTTGGAGATTATAATGATTATCCAATATTAGAAAATGAAAAAAATCATTACTTTAATTTTATGGATATACTAAATAATGAATAAGTTACAAAAAATTATTAGTTTGCAAATTGATTTAAATTATTTAAAATTATATTTGTATAATCAATTAAAGAATGAATATGAAAATAAAGATGTGAAAGTATTAAAATTAGTTCCATGATGATATAGAAATATATCATCTTTTTTGTTATAATATTCTAGGTGATAAATATGAAGAAAAAATTATTATTGATATTTATTATTATAATAACTATGTGTACAGTAATGTATTTTTACAATGCTAATAATGAAAAAATTAATCATAATAGTAATGTAAAAGAAGATTATGAAAATAGTGAAAAATTAGAAGATAAGAAAGATACTAACTTAGTAAGTTCTAATGGATGGTTAAAAATAGAAAATAATACTCTTGTAAATGAAGATGGAGATAAAATACAATTAAAAGGTATGAGTACTCATGGTATCCAGTGGTATAGTAAATTTGCAAATGAAAAAATGATTAAATCATTAAGAGATGATTGGAATAGTAATTTATTTAGAATTGCAATGTATACAAATGAAAATGGTTATATACAAAATAGAAGTATAAAAGATGAAGTTACTAAAATAGTAGATACTGTTATAAATCTAGACATGTATGTAATAATTGACTGGCATATATTAAGTGATAATGACCCTATGATATATAAAGAAGAAGCTAAGGAATTTTTTAACGAAATGAGTAAAAAATATAAAGATTATCCAAATGTTATATATGAAATATGTAATGAGCCAAATGGTAATATAACTTGGGATTATAATATAAAACCATATGCAGAAGAAGTTATAGATATAATAAGAAAAAATAGTAAAGATTCAATTATAATTGTTGGTACTGGAACTTGGAGTCAGGATGTTGATAAAGCTGCAAGTAATCCGATTGATGATAAAAATACAATGTATGCACTTCATTTTTATGCAGGAACTCATACAGATTGGTTAAGACAAAGAGCAGAAGATGCTTTAAATTATATACCAATATTTGTATCTGAATGGGGAGTTAGTGATGCATCTGGTAGTGGTGGTGTATATAAAGAAGAAACTGAAAAATGGATAACTTTTATGAAAGAAAATAATATAAGTTGGGCAAATTGGTCACTTAGTGATAAAGATGAATCATCTGCATTATTAATTAATGGTGCTAAAGATGATATATTATCTGATGAATATTTATCAGAAAGTGGTATTATTGTTAAAGATGCAATGAAAAGTTATTAAATAGGTATTTTAAAATATCTATTTTTTCTTGCAATTATTATATTTATAAAGTAAAATTATAATGTTGTGATTAGGAAGTGAAGTAATGTTACAAGTAAGTAATTTAAGTTTAAAGTATAACACAAGAGTTTTATTTGAAAATGTAAATATTAAATTTGAAAAAGGTAACTGTTATGGAGTTATTGGTGCTAATGGTGCAGGTAAATCTACATTTTTAAAAATATTAAGTGGTGAAATAGAATCTACTACTGGTGATGTAATAATTTCAAAAGATGAAAGGTTATCTGTTTTAAAGCAAGACCATAATGCATATGATGAATATAATGTAATTGAAACTGTTATTATGGGTAATAGTATTTTATATCAAATAATGAAAGAAAAGGATGAGCTTTATTCTAAAACAGATTTTACAGAAGAGGATGGTATTAAGGCAGGAGAATTAGAATCTAAATTTGCTGATCTTAATGGTTGGAATGCAGAAAGTGATGCTGCAATATTACTTAGTGGTCTTGGAATAGGAACTAGTTATCATAATAAATTGATGAAAGATTTAAGCGGAGAAGAAAAAGTTAAGGTTCTTTTAGCATCGGCTCTTTTTGGTAATCCTGATATACTTATTTTAGATGAACCAACTAACTATCTTGATATAGAATCTAAAATGTGGCTTGAAGAATTTTTAATCAATTTCGATAATACTATAATTGTTGTATCACATGATAGACATTTCTTAAATAAGGTATGTACACATATGCTTGATATCGATTATGGAAAGATAACATTATTTATAGGTAATTATGATTTTTGGTATCAATCAAGTGAGTTAATTTTAAAACAAATGAAAGATTCTAATAGGAAAAAAGAAGAAAAAATAAAAGAATTAAAGGATTTTATTGCAAGATTTTCTGCAAATGCTTCAAAATCAAGACAGGCAACTAGTAGAAAAAAATCTCTTGAAAAAATAGAACTTGAAGATATGAAAGCATCATCTAGAAGATATCCTTATATAAATTTTGAAGTTGAAAGGCCTCTTGGTAAAGATGTATTAGAGTTAAAAGGAATAACAAAAACTATAGATAATGAGGTTGTTTTAAAGAATATTAATTTAACTATAAATACAAATGATAAAGTAGCTTTTATTGGAACTAATGAACTTGCTATAACAACTTTATTTAAAATAATAACAGGTGAAATAAAACCAGATTCTGGAGAAACAAAATGGGGAGTTACTGTAAAATATGATTATTTTCCAAAAAATCACTCAAATTATTTTGAATGTGATTTAAATTTAATAGATTGGCTTAGACAATATTCAAAAGAACAAGAAGAACCATTTATAAGAGGATTTTTAGGAAGAATGTTATTTTCAGGCGAAGAAGCATTAAAAAAAGTAAATGTTTTATCAGGTGGAGAAAAGGTAAGATGTATGCTTTCTAAATTAATGCTTAGTAAGGCTAATGTTTTAATACTCGATGACCCAACTAATCATTTAGATATAGAATCAATTACATCTCTTAATAAGGGTATGAAAGAATATAAAGGTGCACTTTTATTTTCATCACATGATCATGAACTTTTATCAACAGTTGCAAATAGAATAATAGAATTTAAAGAAGATGGAAAATATATTGATAAAATGATGACATATGATGAATATTTGGAGAAAAAATAATGACATTAATAGATCAATATAGATGCTTAGTAGAAGGTTATTACGGAGTAATAGAAATGGATGAATATGATTTAAAAATATATATATTAAAAGAAATAGAAAATAATATAAGAGACTTTATTAAGGAATATAATATACCAAATTTTAATTATAAAAATGAAGCCGAATATATAAAAGATAATATATCGATTAAAACAAAATTACAGTCTAGTTTAATAATACTAAATAAAATGAATGCTCCAATAGAGTTAATATTATTAGTAAAAAAAAGACTTAAGGATAATTAATAAAGTATTAATTTAAAAAAGAAATATATTCTTTAATTATATAAGTTTATTTAAAGAAAGAAAATTAAATTTTTCCTTCTTTTTTATTTATTAGTTTTAAAATTATTGATATAATTGATATATATAGGTGGTAATAGTATGGATAGTAAATTAGAATTATTTTTAAATAAAATAAACTTATCTAAAGATGATTACAAGTATTTTGATAATGCTAGGATAATTAAGATAATTTCATCAAAAGATAAGTTAAATTGGAATTTCATAATTGAAGTAAAAGAACTATTGCCAGTTAGAATTCTTGAGTTTATGGATATAAATATAAAAAATGGTTTTAAAGATTTAAATTATGTAACTTATACTTTAAATGTTATCAATATAGATAAAACTATGATAAATGATTATTATCCATATGTTATTAATAGTATGAATCTTGGTAAAGCTATATCAATAATCTTTTATGATAAAACTATTAAATACACAACTGATGGCTTAGTTTTAGAAGCTAAAAGTAGATCTGAAGAAAATATAATAAATAATAAACTAGATGATATAATAGATAAATTTAAAAAAATAGGATTTAAGGATATTAAAATATCTATAAAAATTGTAAACGAAGATAATAAAGTAATGGAAGAAATAGAAAAAGAATTAAAAAATGAAGTAGATAAAGCAATAGTAAATATAGATAACATAAATAATAATCCTAAGAAAAGAACTAATGAAAGAATTCAAATAGTTAGTACTAAGAAAGATCCAGATAGTAATGCCATTTTAGGATTTCCTATTACTTCTGATAGTGTACCTATAAAAATAGTAACAAATGAAATGGATGATGTTACTATTGAAGGATACGTGTTTGGTAAAGATTTATTTGAGAGTTCTAAAACTAATTTTAAAATAATAACATTAAAATTTTCTGACTTGACTGATAGTTTACTTATAAAGATATTTTTTAAAAATGAAGAAGATTTTAAAAGAGTAGATCAACAAATAAAAGAAGATTCTTGGTATAAGATAAATGGAAGAGTATCCTATGATACATTTTCTAATGATTTAGTATTAAATGCTAGAAATATTATCCCAATAGATAGTAAATTTATTGAAATACAAGATGAAGCAGATGAAAAAAGAGTAGAACTTCATGCACATACTTTTATGAGTCAAATGGATGGAGTTGCTTCAGTAGAATCTTTAATTAAACAAGCAAAAAAATGGGGACATAGAGGAATTGCGATTACTGATCATGACGGAGTACAATCTTTCCCTAATGCATTTAATTTAGTTAAAGGGATGAATAAAGATTTAGATGAAGGTGAGGAACCATTTAAAGTTATATATGGCTGTGAACTTGTAATGGTTGATGATAATATTGATATAGTAATAAGACCTACAGATGATGATATTTTAAGTAGTACTTATGTTGTATTTGACTTAGAAACAACTGGATTTAATGCTGGTGGTATAGATTCAATAATTGAAATTGGTGCTGTTAAAATATGTAATGGAGAAATTATTGAAACATTTGATGAACTTATTGATCCAAAAAGGAAACTTTCAGATAAAATTATAGAAATTACTCATATAACAGATGATATGCTTAAAGGAAAAATGACTGAGGAAGAAGCAGTTAAAAAATTTATCTCGTTTATCGGATCAGATAAAGTTCCAATGGTTGCCCATAATGCGAAATTTGACGTATCTTTTATTGAAATGGCATATCAAAAATATAAATTAGGAACCTTTTCTAATCCAATATTAGATACATTAGAGCTATCACGTGCATTAGATTCAGGAGAAGCAAGACATTCTCTTTCAGCAATAACTAAAAGATATAATGTAGTATTTGATGAAGATGCACACCATAGGGCCAATTATGATGCAGAGGGAACAGCTTTAGTACTTAATAAAATGCTAAAAAAATTATATGATCAAAATTTTAGAAAAATTAGTGATCTTAACAATCTAGTTCCTAAAGATGAAATATATAAATATGGTAAAACTCATGATATAAACATATTAACTTTAAATAAAGAAGGGCTTAAAAATATATTTAAGATTGTTTCATATGCTAATACTAAGTATCTATATAAGACACCTAGAATACTTAGAAGTGAAATAGAAAAATATAGGAAGGGTTTATTAATTGGTAGTGGGTGTTACGAAAGTGAAGTATTTAAAGAAGCTTCTACAAAAAGTGATGAAGAACTTGCAAATATAATTAAATTTTATGATTATGTTGAAGTTCAACCAGTAGATGAATACTGTCATTTAGTTCCTTCAGTATTTGAAAATGAGTCACAAGTAATACAGACTATAGAAAAAATAGTTAGAGTAACAAGTGAAACTGGTAAAATAATAGTTGCAACAGGGGATGTGCACCATTTAAGAAAAGAAGATAAAATATATAGAGAAATAATTATAAATCAAAATGTTCCAGGTAGAGGAAGACATCCACTTATTAGAAATAGTAAAGGTAGTAATATACCATCACAACATTTTAGAACAACAAATGAAATGCTTGAGGCTTTTGAATTTTTAGGAAAAGAAAAAGCTAAAGAGATAGTTATAGAAAATACAAATAAAATTTTGGATATGGTAGATATATTTGATGTAATTATACAAACTGGTGGAGTTCCTTTTTCACCAAGGGTAAAAGCAGATGATGGTAAAAGTTATTTAGATTGCCCAAGAGTAGTAACAGATTTAGTATATGAAAAAGCATCTGATTGGTATGGTAATCCATTACCATATAATATAGAAGAAAGACTTGGTACAGAATTATATGGTGATATAGTTTTAAATAGTGTTAAATATTATTTAGATAAAAATTTATCTTTAGAAGAGCTTAATAAAGAAGCATTTAAAAAATTACATGAAGTAATAATAAAAGGTGCTGATGCTGTAAAAGATTTAGTTAGAAAATATTTAAAAGATACATTAAATCAATCATTAGAAGGCGAAGAATTAGAAAAAGAGTTGAAAAAGAATTTAGGTGGAGTAATAGGTGCTGGATTTGATCCTATATACTTAATTGCACAAAGATTAGTTAAAAAATCTAATGATGATGGTTTCTTAGTTGGATCTCGTGGTTCTGTAGGATCTAGTATAGTTGCAACTATGCTAGGTATAACTGAAGTTAATCCATTACCTGCTCATTATAGATGTCCAAATTGTAAGCATAGTATATTTGAAGAAAATGGTAAAGCACTTGGTGCAATATATTCTAGTGGTTTTGATTTACCTGATAAAAAATGTCCAAATTGTAATTATGATATGATAAAAGATGGACAAGATATACCATTTGCAACTTTTCTTGGATTTAATGCAGATAAAGTGCCAGATATAGACCTTAATTTTTCTGATTTAAATCAAGCTGCTATTCATGAATATACAAAAGTATTATTTGGTGTAGATAATGTTTATAGGGCAGGAACAACAGGTACTGTCGCAGAAAAAACTGCTTATGGTTATACTAAAGGTTATTTTGAAGATAGAGGAATAGAAAAAAGAAGCATAGAAATAGAAAGACTTTCAAAAGGATGTGTTGGTGTTAAAAGAACAACAGGTCAGCATCCAGGTGGAATAGTAGTTATACCAGATTATATGGATGTATTTGATTTTACACCATATCAATTTCCAGCAGATGATCCAAATTCTTCATGGAGAACTACTCACTTTGATTATCATAAAATAGAAGATGATGTATTAAAATTAGATATTTTAGGTCATTCAGATCCAACACAACTTAGAATGATACAAGACATGACTAAAACAGATGTAACTAAGGTTCCTCTTGATGATAAAGAAACTATGGGAATATTTTTATCTCCAGAACCATTAGGGGTAACTGAAGAACAAATAATGTGTAAAACAGGAACACTTGGTATTCCAGAATTTGGTACTAAGTTTACAGTTCAAATGGTTGAAGATATAAAACCAACGACATTTGGTGATTTAATAAAAATAGCTGGGTTATCACATGGTACTGATGTTTGGTTAGGTAATGCGCAAGAATTAATAAAAAATAATATTGTAACATTTAATGAAGTTATAGGATGCCGTGACGATATAATGGTTTATCTTATGTATAATGGTCTTAAACCTATTACTGCGTTTAAAATAATGGAATTTGTAAGAAGAGGTAGAGCAAGTAAACCTAAAGATCATGAACAATGGGTAGAATATGAAAAAATATTAAAAGATGCTGGTATTGCAGATTGGTATATAGATTCATGTCATAAAATAAAATACATGTTCCCAAAAGCACATGCTGCTGCATATGTTACTAGTGCATTTAGAATAGCATGGTATAAAGTTCACATGCCAGTATATTACTATGCATCTTGGCTTTCTTGTAAAGCTACAGATGTAGATATAATATCTATGTTAAAAGGATACGATACAATAAAAGAAAAAATTATAGAAATAGATGAAAAAGGAAGAGATGCAACTAATAAAGATGCAGGTATTAGAGAATCACTTCATTTATGTCTAGAAGCATCCGCAAGAGGTATTCAATTTTTGAATGTAGATTTATATAAAAGTGAATCAACTACATATAATGCTATTAATGAAACTCAAATAATCCCACCATTTAATTCAATAGATGGACTAGGTGATACAGTTGCAAAAAATATTGTAGAAGAAAGAAATAAATCTCCATTTATATCTATTGAGGAATTCCAAATAAGATGTAAAGTATCAGGAACATTAATTGATAAAATGCGTTTAATGGGTATATTTGATGGTATGCCTGAAACAAGTCAGCTAAGTTTATTTTAAAAAGAAATAGTACTATTTCTTTTTTTATATGTATAAAAAATTGATTTTCTTTTTTTATCTAAATATTTATGATAAAATTATATTGGTGATGTAGTATGTATTTTGAATATGATGGAAATAAATATGATGTTATAGTTGAAAAGAAAAAAAATAAAAATACATATATAAGAGTAAAAGATGATCTTAAAATTTATATTACTACGTCTATATTTATGACAAAATTTATGATAAAAAATCTAATTGAATCTAATAGAAATGTTATAATTAAAATGATTGAAAAACAAAAAAGAGATCAAGATAAATTTAATAATTATTATTTAGGTAAAAAAATAAACATTATGATTATAAATATAATTAAAAAACCATACTTAGAAGATGATACATTATATGTAAAGGATAAAAATGATATAGAAAAATGGTATAAAAAACAAACCATAAAGGTTTTTAAAGAACATTTAGATTTTATATATAATAGATTTACTAAAAATATACCATATCCATCATTAACTATTAGAAAAATGAAAACTAGATGGGGAGTATGTAATAAAGAATTAAAAAAAATTACCTTAAATAGTAATCTTATATATATGGATCCTAAGTATTTAGATTATGTAATAGTTCATGAATTATCTCATTTTATATATTTTGATCATAGTAAAAATTTTTGGTCTTTAGTTTTTGAAAATGAACCTAACTATAAAAAAATTAGGAAAGAAATGAGGGAGTAATATGGTTATAGCATCTAAAGATAATAAAAAAATAAAAGAATATAGAAAGCTAAATCAGAAAAAATATAGAGATAAATATAAAATGTATTTAATAGAAGGAGAACATTTGGTAAAAGAAGCATACAAAAAAGGTTATTTAAAAGAAATTATTTTAGAAGAAAATGAAAAAACTGATATAAATTTAAATACGATATATGTTACTAAAGATGTTTTAAAATCTATTTCTTTACTTGATGAACCATATAATATAATTGGTGTTTGTAATTATCTAAAAGAAGATGAAAAACTAGGTAGTAGATTACTGATACTAGATAATATTCAAGATCCAGGAAATTTAGGAACAATAATAAGAAGTGCTACTGCATTTAATATAGATACGATAGTACTAAGTAATGATACAGTTGATTTATATAATTCTAAAGTCTTAAGAGCAGCTCAAGGTATGAACTATAATATAAATATAATAAGAAGAAACTTAAAACAATTTATTGTAGATATTAAAAATGATGGATATAAAATATTAGGTACAGATGTAGAAAAAGGCATTAATATAAAAAATGTTTCTTATTACTTAAAATATGCTATAATAATGGGTAATGAAGGAAAAGGTGTATCTAAAGATATAAAAAAATTATGTGATGAAAATATTTATATAAATATGAATAGTAAATGTGAAAGTTTAAATGTAGCGGTTGCCGCATCAATAATATTATATGAATTAAATAAGTAGGTGTTATAAATGAAATTTATAAATATAGGTAAAATAGTAAATACTCATGGATTAAAGGGAGAACTTAGAATACTATCAAAATTTAAATATAAAGATAGAATATTTAAAAAAGATATGAAGTTATACATTGGAAAAAATAAAACTGAATTTACTATTAATACATATAGATTTCATAAAATATTTGATATGGTTACTTTTAATGGTTTTAATAATATAAATGATGTAGAATATCTAAAAGGGGAATATGTATTTATTAATGAAGATGATTTAAATCTTAATGAAGATGAATTTTTATCAGAAAAATTAATAGGGTTTAAGGTTTTCATTGGTGATAAAGATGTTGGCACTGTAACTGAAATAATTGATACAGGTGCAAATGAAGTTATAAAGGTAAACAATATATTAATTCCATATGTAAAGGATTTTATAAAAAAAATAGATAAAGAAAATAAGATATTATATGTTAATAATATAAGGGGGCTTATATAATGAAGATAAATATATTAACTCTTTTTCCAAAAATGTATGATGGATTTTTAAATGAATCAATAATAAAAAGAGCAATTGATAAGAACTTAGTAAGTATTAATATAAAAAATATTAGAGATTATACTAACGATAAACATAAACATGTAGATGATACTCCATATGGTGGTGGCGCAGGAATGGTTTTAAAATGTGAACCTATATTTAATGCAGTTAATAGTATTAAGACTGATAAATCAAAAATAATACTTTTGACTCCAGAAGGAAAAAAGTATAATCAAAAATTAGCATATGATTTATCTAAAGAAGAAGATTTAATATTAATATGTGGTCATTATGAAGGTTTTGATGAAAGAATAAAATCTATAGTTGATCTTGAAATAAGTATAGGAGATTATATTTTAACAGGTGGAGAAATACCATCTATGGTAATAACTGATTCAGTAACTAGATTACTTGATGGTGTAATTGAAAAAGAATCACATTTAAATGATTCATTTAATAATGATTTACTTGATTATCCAGATTATACTAAACCAAGAGATTTTAATGGTTTAAAAGTCCCAGATGTACTTTTAAGCGGAGACCATAAAAAAATAGATGAATGGAGACATAATGAAGCATATAAGAAAACAAAAGAAAAAAGACCAGATTTATTAAAAAAGGAAAAAATAAGAAAACAAATAGGTAAATATTCACTTATAGAAGATGATGAACAAAAGAAAATATATAATATTAATATAAGTAGTTCATATAGTTTTACACCAAAAGAAAAAATGAAAAAAGAAGATCTTATTGGAATTAATAAAGTAATTCTTGTTAAACCTTCCTTTGTTGAAGCAATTGCTAAAAAGAATATAAATAAAAAGATGGACGTATTATTAAAACAAATATCAATAGTACTTAATGATGAAACAGATGATGAAGGAGCTAATTATGTACTAGGTGAAATTGATAGATTAGAAGATATAATGCTTAAAAATTATAAAGATTATTTAACGGATGAATATATAAATCTACTAAAAAATAAATTAAAAATATTAAAAGATGAAATAAATTTAAAGAAAATGATGAAAATTGAAACTGTAGAATATGAAAGGGGTAGACATAGATAATGAATATTATATTAACAGGAGATAGACCAACTGGTAAACTTCATTTAGGACATTATGTTGGATCTTTAAAAAATAGATTAGAACTTCAAAATAGTGGAAATTATGATAAATTTTATATAATGATTGCAGATGCACAAGGTTTAACAGATAACTTTGATAATCCAAAAAAAATAAAAGATAATGTATTAGAAGTTGCAATAGATTATTTATCAGTTGGTATAGATCCAAATAAAGTAAATATATTTATACAATCTGAAGTATCAGAATTAACAGAATTAACTTTTTACTATATGAATTTAGTAACTGTAT
Organism: uncultured Bacilli bacterium; assembly: GCA_947589275.1. Classification (GTDB taxonomy): domain Bacteria; phylum Bacillota_I; class Bacilli_A; order RF39; family UBA660; genus CAG-433. Next base: position 28,072 of record CANQAQ010000010.1, read on the forward strand.
CAAGACTTAAAAGGAATCCTACAGTAAAAAATGAAATTAAACAAAAAAACTTTGATAAAAGTATACCAGTTGGATTCTTTTGCTACCCAATAAGCCAGGCTGCTGATATAACTGCTTTCAAAGCAAATATAGTACCTGTTGGTGATGATCAATTACCTATGATTGAGCAAACTAATGAGATAGTTTCATCATTTAATAGAATATATGGAGAAACATTAGTTTTATGTAAAGCAATGTTACCTGCTAATAAAATTGCACAAAGACTTAAGGGAATAGATGGAAAAGCAAAAATGAGTAAATCATTAGGAAATTGTATATATTTGTCAGATAGTAGTGAAGAAGTATATAAAAAAGTAATGAGTATGTATACTGATCCTAATCATGTAAAAGTAGAAGATAAAGGTAAAGTAGAAGGTAATGTAGTATTTATGTATCTTGATGTATTTTCAACAGATGATAGTATTAAAAAATATTCAGATTATAACTCTTTAGAAGAAATGAAAAATCATTATAAACATGGTGGTCTTGGTGATGTAAAGATAAAAAAAGTACTATATAATATACTTGAAGAATTTCTAACACCAATTAGAGAAAAAAGAAAATACTATGAAAATAATATAGACGAAGTAAAAAATATATTAAAAAATGGAACAAAAAATGCTAGATATGCTGCAAATAATACACTAAAAGATGTAAAAAAGGCAATATCAATTAATTATTTTGAATAATAGTTATATTTGATATGGTTTCCAAAATATGGTATATTATTAGCTGAAAAGGTGATTCTATGAAAGTAAGTATAATAGTACCC
>CANQAQ010000011.1 GCA_947589275.1 uncultured Bacilli bacterium
TAATTCTATTAATGTAAACCCTTTCTTATTCATTTTTTTCATAACTTCAATCCTCCTCTTTATTTTACATTATAACTATAACATTCTATTAACTTATAGTCAATATATATTTTTTTATTTTACATATATATTAACATTATTAATATTATTTACTCTTTTTTAGTATATATACTAACTTTTCTATAACCAAATTTAGATAACTATATATATTTATTAAATCAAAAATTATAATTATTTAAATAAAATAAAAAGATGCTTTCACATCTAATTAGTTAATACTTCCAGCATGAATTTCTATAGTATTATGAGTCGTAATATAATTTGAAATTGATGCAAACTGACCATTTGGATTAGCAGCCATAGTTATTGTCCAGTTGCCATCTTCATTTGCAATTTTTGTTATATTATAATCATCTTCAGATATGTCTGCTCTTTCAAATATTGTATCTTCTAGAGTTGCACATTCTTCATCACTAGTACATGCTGACATAGTAAATGAATCAGATCCAAAACTTGTAGTTGTAAGTGCAAGTTCTACTGCTTCTCCTACTAATTTTAAAGAGTTATCCCATGATTTTTCCTTTGAATCATTAATAACATTTAATATTTGTGGTACTGCTATTACCATTATTATTGCTAGTATTACTATAACTGCTAATAATTCTATTAATGTAAACCCTTTCTTATTCATTTTTTTCATAACTTCAATCCTCCTCTTTATTTTACATTATAACTATAACATTCTATTAACTTATAGTCAATATATATTTTTTTACTTTACATATACATTAACATTATTAATATTATTTACTCTTTTTTAGTATATATACCAATTTTCCTATAACCAAATTTCTTTTCCCTTTCGACTTCAAAGTATTCACTTTCTATTTCACCTTTTTGATATTCACATATAACAATTGCATTTCTTTTTAACAATTTATTTTTATATAAAAAATCAAGTATTTCATTTATTACTAAATTATCATATGGTGGATCTAAAAATACAATATGAAATTTTATTCTATTTTCTTTAAAGTATTTTAAAGCATCCATATAATCTTTATATATTACTTCACATTTATCATTTATTTTTAAATTATTTATATTTTCATTAATTGTTTTTATTGCAATTTTATTATTATCTACAAAATAACATTTTTTTGCACCGTTACTTATAGCTTCAATACCAAGATTACCACTTCCTGAAAATAAATCTAAACATATCCTATCTTTTATATCGTTTTGTATAATAGCAAACATTGATTCTTTTACTCTATCCATAGTTGGTCTTGTACCATCTATATTATAACCTTTTATCTCTTTTCTTTTTAAAAAACCACTTATTATTCGCATTATTATCACCACTATTAGTATAACAGAAAAAAAACCACTTACTCAAGTAGTTTCTAACAGTTTTTATAATCAACAATACTAGAAATTATATTACTAATTTTATTTGAAAATAACCTTATAGTAGTTAAATTAGTAACATATTGTTTTAATTCATCAATTTGAAATAATTTTTTTCTAAGTTCAATTACTTTATCTCTTATTATATTATCATTTATATATTTTTTTTGATTTTTTTCAAATTCTTTCATTAATGAAATATATTCTTCGTTTGAGTTTAATTTTTTAATTAATTCTTTTAATTGTTTTATTTCTTCTAAATTATCAATTTTATTTATTATTTCATTTTGTAGTTCATTCATATATTACCTCTTTATTTAAATACATTTATAAAAGTTCTTATTAAATCTAATTTTTCAGAAAAATTATTTATTTTATCTGCAGTTGTTAATTTATATTTTTCTTTCATCTCATTATTTAAAGTACCTAATAGTTCTGGATTTCTATTTAAATTTTTATACCAATAAGAATTTTCTCTTATATATTTTTGAAGTAAAGGATCATTTTTTATTTTAAATTGAACATCTATTTTCATTAATCCTCAAATTTCTTATAAAGTGGTCTTGGTGTATATGTATCTACTTGTGATGTAGTTTCTTCAGGTGTAATTAAAGATTGAACTAAACCAAGTGCCTTACTTATATTTGTTATATTTTTTTGAACATTATTTAGATCAACTTTTTTTACCATTTCTATTAAATCTGATATTGAAAAATTTTCTTTTGTACTACTAGAACTTTCTTCTTCATCTAATGTTTTAAAATATTTACTCCATACACTATCATCAGTACCATATATAGAATATACTTCATAAAATTTTTGCCAAGTCATTTCATTTGATTTAACAAACTTTATTAATTCTGGATGATCCTTTACAAATAACTTAAATTCTTCTTTTCTAGACATATTACCACCTACTACTATAATATATGCCTATTTATAATAAAATTTACAGTTATTTTAAGTCGTATATTAAATTTTTTACTACCAGCGGCCGCCTCCACCGCCGCCTCCTCCTCCACCAGAGAATCCACCTCCGCCGGAGAAACCTCCAACACTAGAACCACTAGATTCATATGGTCTTGAACTCATAGTAGTTTTAGTTTGATTAAGTGTTTTTGTTAGAGAATTGTTAAATAACATAGCGTTAAATAATCCTGTTGTTTCAGAATATAAATTTCCTTCATACCATGTTGGTGGTTGTATTACAATAGATTCAAATTTTTTACTCCATTTATCTGATACACCAAGTACATATGCATATGGTAATATATCATAAAAATAGTTTGGATTTTCTTCTACTAATTCTTCTAATTTATCTTTTTCAACATATTCTATATAATGTTTGAATCCTTTGATTTTATTATAATATTTTGTTGCTTCGTCTGTTCTTTTTTTATTATTTATAATAAATATTATTCCAAGTATAAAGCATATAAATATTAATAGCCAGAATATAACATTTTGAAATAAGTAATAATAATTTAATCTATATGTTGTAAATGATATTAAATATAAACCAATTATAGGAGAAGACATCATAAATATATAGAATAACATACAATAATTATGACTATTATTATATATTTTGTGAGTTTTAGAAAGTTTAAATAACGCTGTTGATAACGTAGTATAAAATTTTTCCTTTAAATCTTTCTTTTGTACTATACCATTTTCGTCTATTTTTTTAAATAATCCATTAAAAGTAACTTTAGCATATTCTTTTTCGTCTTCACTTATATCTTTTAATTTTTGAAGTGAAAAATTATTACCATTTTCTATAATTTTTAAATATCCTTTATTTGCAAAGTATGTTATTAATGAAACAATATGTTCATTTTTTGTTTTACCATCATATAAATATCCAATTTCTGCTGGGTTTAAATTATCTGGTGCAACATATTCTACAACAAGTAATTCTTTTTTTCTATAACTATATTTCTTAAATAAAATAATTCCTACTATAATAAGTGATAATGCAAATAATATTAATAAATGTATTATAATAAATGTTGGATCAAATACTTTTCTTTCTTCCTTAAAATATCCTTCTTCAAGTTCTATTCTTACAGTTAATCCTTCACCTATATTTAATGCATGACCTGTTGAATCTTTATTAACATAACCTGTAATAACGTTATTATTAACTTCATACGTTACATCTTCATTATATGTAGCACCATAATAACCAATTGTAAAATTTATTAGGTTTTCATCAAATTCTTTAGGCATTTCTATTCTAAAAGTTACATCATCTATATTAGTTGTCCATTCTGTTCCAATTATATTAAAATATAAATCATCATATAATTCAATATTATCATCACCTATGTCATAATCATATGATATAATATATTGCTTTTTACCTGTTACATATTTATCTTTATCACCTATTTTTAATATTAAATTACCATCTTCTTTTTGAGCAGTATAATTCTCATTTATTTTTAAATTACTAATTACTGCTTTAGTATCTATTTTTATGTTATTTCTATTATATGTATTTTTAATTGGTATTTTCCTATATATTCCATGACTAGATAAAATAAAATTAGTATCTATTGTCTCAGTAACATTTAAAATATTATTTTCATTTACTTTTATATTAACATCATATTTTTCTATTTTATAACCATCATCTGCTTTTGCTGTAAATGGAAAAAAAATAAATAGAAAAAAAGATATAAAAAGTATCCATAAAATATTCTTTTTCATATCTTCCTCCTAATACTAAAATTCTACTTTAACATTATTTTTTTGTTCTTCTTCGGCTTTAAACATAGCCATAGCTTTATGATTAAAAAGTTTTGCTACTATAACATTAGGTATAACGGCTATAGCATAGTTATATTTTCTTGCAGCTACATTATAATATTTTCTTGCCCCAGCTAACTCTGTTTCAATTGTTCTTAAATCTTGTTGTAAACCTAAAAAATTCTCATTTGCTTTTAACTCTGGATAACTTTCTGTTAATGCAAATAATCTACTTATTGCAGATGTTAATTCATTATCAGCATCTATTTTAGCTTCTGTACCTTCTGCACTAACTGCTTTATTTCTTGCATTAATTACAGCTTCTAAAGTTTCCTTTTCATGCTTTGCATATCCTTTTACTGTATTAACTATATTTGGTATAAGGTCATATCTTTTAACAAGTTGAACATCAATATCAGAAAAAGCATTTTCCGCAACCATTCTTTTATGTACTAATGAATTTTGTACTCCAATAGCCCATAGTACAATTAATATTACTACTACTAAAATTATAATCCAAATCATATTATCCTCTCCTTTTTATTATTATATAATATATTTATAATTATAGTCAATTTTATTTTATAACTCTACATTATGATATACATTTTGTACATCTTCTATATCGTCAAGCATTGTTAATAATTTTTCAAAAAGTTCTAATTCTTCACCTTCAAGTTTTATTTTTTCAATTGGAATCATACTTATTTCATCTATTTCAAATTCAATATCATTTTTTATACTTTTAATTGCTTCTTTTATTTTATGTAAATCTTTTGCATCACCATATATAATAGTTAAATCTTCATCTTTTTCAATATCTTTTATATCAATATCATACATCATAACTGCATCTAAAGCTTCTTCCTCACTTAAATCTTTAAATCCAACTATTGACAAATTTTCATAAGAATGTGAAACTGAATTTTCAACTCCAAGCTTACCCTTACATTTCGTAAATGCTGTTCTTACGAATCCAACAGTTCTATTTACATTATCTGTTAAACAATCAACTATTAAAGTAGATGCTCCTGGTCCAAACCCTTCATATCTACATGAAATATAGCTTTCATCAACTCCACTATTTACTTTATCAATTGCTCTTTTAATGATATCACTCGGAACCTGACTTTTCTTTGCCTTCTCAACCAATCTTTTTAAATTTGCATTAGAATTTTCATCTACACCACCATTTTTTGCTGCTAAATATATTTCTTTTGCAAAATTTGAATATAATTTTGCTTTAACTGCACCATTTTTTTGAATAGCAGCCTTTCTTACTTCATATGCACGTCCCATAATAGTTCCTCCTTTTATAATTTATTTTACTATATCATATCAAAATATACAACCATTTATTATTTAATAAATTAATTTGAATATAATTAAATATGAATAGTAAAAGTAAAAAAAAAGAAGATATATTATTAATAAATTTGGGTATAATCTCATCAGTAATTTTTATTTTAGCATCAATAATATCATTAGGTATAACATTTGATGAAAAATCAAATTTAACTGGAAAAGGGAGATTTTTATCAAATAAACAAGCTTTAAATATTTCTTATTATAATAGAATTGCAATTTTAGTTGCGGTATTTATATCTTTATATGTTGGGTATAAAAATTATACTTCTGAAGAAGATAAATCTGAAGGAAAATTTAAAAGTGGACTTCTTCTTAGTACCAATGTATTAAGTGTTATTGGTGCAATTATAATATTATATGTAGCATATTTAAATAGAAAAGAACAATCTCTTACTGTGTCTGATGTAGAAAACCCATTAATATAATTTATATTTTCATATTATTAATTTCATCTTTTCCAATTATATCTTCAATTTCTTTTAAATGACCTTCCTTTTTATTTTTAAGTTTAAAAAACTGAAATATTCCATAACCTGGATATTCATTACCTTCTACTATTACAGGTCCTTTATTTGAAAAAGCAACATCCCAACCTACGTACCTTACTTCTTGAACTTCTAAAGCTGCCTTTTTGCATAATTCAAATGCTTCGTTAACATCTTTAACTAATACATCAGAGAATTTTTTACCTGTTAGTGGATGTTTATCATAAATATTACCATAATCATCTATTACATTACTATCTATTTTTCCATCACTTGAGAAACTAAAATATAGATCATTAGTACATCCTATTACTTCACTTTCATCTTGATTAACTCTAAGAGCATTGTTAACTATATATGCTTTACCATCTTTTACTAATGTTACTACCCTAAATGAATTTACTACATTTGGATTAATTTCATTTAACTGTTTACTTTGTATTATTTCCTCTTCAACTAAAAATTGTTTATTTTCTATAAGATTATTATATAATTTTTCTTTATCTTTTATATCTTTAACAATAATTTTTGATATTCCATGACCACATTCACCAGTTGGATCTTTAGCAAATACTACATTATGTTTTTTTAAAAATTTATTAAAATCTTCAAATGTAGATTTTTTTAAATTAATATAATCTCTTTTTATATATTCTTGAAAATATTTATTAAATATTAATTTATCATGAAATATTGTTATATAATCTTGATTATTTAAATAATGTATTACTTTATAAAAAGATTTAGCTGTAACATAAGTATCTTTTTGCTTACTAGTTAAATTAATATAATCTCCTCTAAAATAATCAGTATATCCTATACCTCTTTTTAAAAAATTTAAAAATATATCAATCTTTATTAACAATTTAGATTTATTATTATTATTTTTTGATATTATATCAACAATAACATCCATTTTTTTATAATTTATTCCTTTAACTTTTTTTAGCATTCTCTTAGTTAAATTATTCATTTTATCACCTAAATTAAATATATCATTTAATTTTATATATTTCAATATTTTATAATAAATTTACATTAAATGAAGATACTATATAATGTATATAATTGACATTTTTATTAAGATATATTATATTTGTTCTTATAAGGTAGTGAAAGAAGGTTTAGTATGGAGTTTAAAGCTTTAGATAATAAAAAAGTAGAAATAAATGTTGATGATAAGATATATTTAAGACATGCGATTAAAACACATTATGTGCAAATTAATGAAAATTATATAGATCTTGTTAATCAATATGTAAAAGATATATATGAAGAAGGTGACATATTATCTATTAGTGAAAAAGTAATTAGTTTATGTCAAAATAGAGTAATTTATAAAGATGATTTAAAAATTAGTTTTTTAGCTAAATTTTTATCTAAGTTTGCAATGAAAACAACAGCTGGTGTTGGTGTTAGTAATGTATATAAAATGCAGTTTGCAATAAATATTTGTGGTCCTATAAAAGTATTATGGGCTGCAATATGTAGTGGTATTGGTAAATTATTTGGTAAAAAAGGTATCTTTTATAAAATAGTTGGACAAGAAGTAAGTGGTCTTGATGGATTTTACGGACATGTATTTGAAGAATATGAAAATTTTGGAATAAGAATACCTGATAATCCAAATGGTGTCTGTGATGAAATATATGAAAAAACTGGTGTAAAATGTATGATAGTAGATGCAAATGATTTAGATGTAGAAATACTAGGTAAATCAAGTAATATTGATATTGATAATGAAACACTTGAAAAAATAATTAAAGATAATCCAGCAGGACAATCTAAAACATTAACACCATTTGTATTAATAAGAGAAAAAGTTGATATTGAAAAAAAATAAGCAAATTTATTTGCTTATTTTTAAATTATAATTTATATTATTATAATTTTGTTCACTTTTATTAATTATTTTATTTACTATTAAAAATATTAAAAATATACATAAAATAATTATTAGAAAATTTATAATAAATTTTTTAAATGAAAATTTTTTATTATGTTTTGATATATTATTTTTATTAATATTATCTAAAATATTTTTATCAATTAAAACACCACAATTAGTACATATAACAGCATCAACATCTAAAATATTATTACATTTTGGACATTTTATTTGATTTTTTATATTATTTTTATTTACATTAAAATTATCATTTACTTTTACTGTTACAAAATCTTTTGTTTTTATATCATGAATAAAATTAGATTCTTCATTGATAATATTATTATTATTTTCTATAGCATCTATAAAATCTTTATCATTATTAGATTTATCTATTAAATTATCATTTTTATTATCTTCCTTTATAAGTTTTATCATCTTTTTAATAAATATAATTAATAAACCAACAAAAAGAGATATAAATGCGACTATTAAATAAATATTAAGTGTATCTTTTATTTCGTCTGTCACAATAATATTTGAGTCTATTTTAAACATAAGTATATATCTAGTATATATTACAAATGAACCTATTGATACTGCAAAAGGTAACCATAATAAATATTTTAAAATTTTTTTCATAAAATCCCCTTCTTTTTAAATGTCACTTATTATATAACAAAATTAATTTTTTTGCAAATTTTAATAAAAAAACAGTACTAATAGTACTATTTTATATTGAATTAATATTTATTTTTACCTTTTTATTATCTTTAAGATATGAACTTGCTTGTACTAGTGTTCTTATAGCATTAGCAATTTTTCCTTCTTTTCCAATTACCATTCCCATATCAGATTCATTAACAATTACTTCGATAATTATATCATCTTCTGAAGAAAATTCTTTAACAGAAACAGAATCTGGATCATTTACAAGAGACTCTATAATAATTTTTGTTAAATCTACTAAAGACATTATTATTTACCACTCTTTTCATTATGAAATTTAGTAATTACACCTGATTTTGACAAAATATCTTTTGCAGTATCAGTAGGAATAGCACCTGATCTAAGCCATTTTAAAGCTCCTTCTTCATCAACTTTAATTTCTCCATTCATTGGATTATAATATCCTACTGATTCAATAAATCTACCATCTCTTGGGCTTCTAGAATCTGCAGCTACTAATCTATAAAAAGGTCTTTTTTTAGCTCCCATTCTTTTTAATCTTAACTTAACTGCCATATATATTCCTCCTTTTCTTAGTTACTAATATAATACTATAAAAAAATAATAGTGTCAACTATTTTTGTTGACACTATTCTAAAAAGTCCTCATTTACTTCTTCTTCTATTTCATTTATTGTTTCTTCAGTAACAACATCATCAAAGACTTCCCATTTATCTTCATCTTCTTCTACCATTATTTTTACTTTAGTATCACCTACTACTTCTATACCAAGTTCTTTTTCTATTTCAAAATCAATAGTGTTTCCATTTATTTCTACATTACCACATGTTGGTTGTTTTAATGCTCTAACTATTATTTCAGAATCAGAAAAATCTACATCTAATTTAGTTTTAACATTAATTAATTCATTATATTTAATATTTTTATTTATTACATTAGTTTTTGTATCGTTGTCATATGAATACCATATATTTACATCAAAAGATCCGTCAACAACTACATCATCTGACTGTACACTGCCTTTGAATGTATGATTTATAATCCAACAACCTAGTATTGTAGATGGCGTTACTTCACTTGTTAGTGAATATTTATTTTTAAAATATTTCTTACCCTTACCAATTACTGCTTTTGTTACAATTTCTTTGTAATTAGACATTTTATCACTCCTCTACTTTAATTTATGATAAAAAATAAAAAAAGTGCCTATAAAATGCACTTTTTAATTATTTTTATATTTATATTAATAATTAAATGGTAAATTGATAGTTTTATTATTATTAAAATCATCATTTATTATTTCAATATTATAATCAAGTTTATTAATATCATATTCTGAATTATTTATATTATTTATTTTAGATTCTATTTTATAGATTAAATTTGTCTTCTTATCAATATAAATATATACCTTTACTAAATTATCATTATCTTTTTTAGATAATATATCTTTATTATATAATAAATTATATATATCATAAACCTTCATATCTACTTTATATTTAATATATCTATTATCACTTTTTATATATCTTATATTTTTCGATTTTTCTTTTAAATAATTATAATTTATAGTAAATATACTATTTATTTTATCAACATCTATACTTTCATAGTTAGAATTTTTTTTAGTGTATAATTTTATATTATTTTCTTTTTTTACATAATAATTTATAGTATTATTTTTTAATTCATCATTTATATATTGCTTATAATTTTCATATGTTACAAAAGATGTTTTATCTAATAAATATGAAATATTTGATTTTTGAACATTATTATTTATTGTAAGATTAATTTTAGTAGTATAATTTATATCTTTAAAATATTTTATACTATTATTTATATAATTATTTAAGTATATTTTTTCTAATATATTAATTACAATAATACAAATTATAAATATTATAAAAATTATAGTAGCAATTTTTAATATTTTTTTTAATTTCATAACAACCTCTATAGTAAAAAAAGTTAATTATATAGTCATTAACTCTTCTTCTTTTTCTTTTATTCTATTTTCTATTTTTTTATTATAAGTATTTATTAATTCTTGTACATCATTAATTAAAGATTGTTCTTCATCTTCATTAATTTCCAATTTTTTTATTGCATTATTTGAATCTTGTCTTATATTTCTAAGAGCTATTTTAGCTTCTTCTCCCATATTTTTAGCTTGCTTTACAAATTCTTTTCTTCTTTCTTCAGTAAGTTCTGGTATTGTAATAAATATTAACTCACCATTATTATTAGGAGTTAGTCCTAAATTTGCTTCATATATAGCTCTTTCTATATCACTTAAACAAGATTTATCAAATGGCTTAATCTGAAGTTTTCTTGCTTCAGGTACTGATATTGTTGCAAGACTATTAAGTGGTGTTAAAGCTCCATAATAATCTACTTTAACACCATCAAGTATTGAAGGATTTGCTCTACCTGCTCTTATATTTTTTAATCTATCATTTAAATTATCTAATGCTTTATTCATTTTATCTTCAGTAATTTCTAATATTTCGTTCATAATTTTTCCCTTTCCTATACTAAATATATTATACAATATATTTTTTTATTTTAAAATATATTTTAATAATTCTTAGCATCCTTCATTGCAAGCTTTATTATATATCATATCTATATCTTTATATATAATATTTTTTATATCTTCTTTTTGTTCTTTTGTTAAATCTTCTAAATATTTAATTTCATTACCATTTTCATCTATCTTTACTTTTAATTCATGACCTGAATAAGTTCCTCTATGATAACTAACTACTTCCCCATTACTAATAAATAATATTAATGGTACTTTAATTATTTTTTCATCAGTATCATTACCATTTTCATCTTTTTCATATGGAATTATATCATCAAGTAATTCTAGTAATTCATTATATTCATTAATATTTTCTGGATTAGAATTCTTATCTGGTCTCATATTATAAAAATTTTCAATATAATATACTGTATTTATATTTTTATCTTTTGCGGCATCATTAAGAACTCCAACTATTTGTTTACACCAAGGGCATGTATTATAACCAATATATAAAATTCCTGTCCCATTTTTAACCATGTCTACTGCATCTGTCGCACTTATTCTTTTATATACATTATCAGTATTTATACCTTCATATAATTTACTAAAGTGCTCACCTTCTGTTTCTTTTTTTAATTCATTTTTATTACATCCTGTAAATAATAAAATTGATATAATTATTAATATTAAATATACTACTTTTTTCATAATACTACCACCTAAATTATTGTAACATAAAAAAAAGATATTTTAAATATCTTTTATTTGATTCATAACTTCTTCAACAAAGTTTTCTTCTTTTTTCTCTATTCCTTCTCCAACTTCAAATCTAATCATATTTACTATCTTACCATTTTGTGATTTGACGAAATTTCCAACAGTCATATCTGAATCTTTTACAAAATCCTGTTCTTCTAAACAAATTTCTTTATAATATTTATTCATACGTCCAGCAACCATTTTTTCAGCTATTTCCATAGGTTTTCCTTCATTAATAGCTTGTTCTTTTAGTATGTTGCTTTCTTTTTCTATTTCAGAACTAGGTACATCTTCTTTAGTTATATATAGTGGTCTCATTGCAGCTGAATGCATAGAAACATCTTTTGCAACTGATTCATTTGCTCCATCTAATAAAGTAAGTACTGATATTTTACCACCCATATGAATATAACTACCAAAATTTTGTGAATCTGTCTTTGTTAATCTAGCAAATCTTCTAAAACTTATTTTTTCACCAATTGTAGCAGTGATATTAATAAGTGTATCATTTAATGTTCCTTCTTCAGTTTTAAGCTTCATAGCATCTTCCATAGTTGTAACATCGTTATCTACTATTAACTTAGCAATTTTATTAACTAAATTAACAAATTTTTCATTTTTTGCAACAAAATCAGTTTCACAGTTTACTTCAACGACTGCTGCATTATTATTCTCAATTAATACCGTACTTAATCCTTCTGCAGCTATTCTATCTGCTTTTTTAGCAGCTTTACTTATTCCTTTTTCTCTTAAATAATCTATTGCCTTATCAATATCTTCATTATTTTCTTCTAATGCTTTTTTACAATCCATTAAACCAGCACCAGACATATCTCTTAATCTTTTAATTAAACTTGAATCCATATTTTACTCTCCCTTTATCTATTTAAAGCTTCTAAAAGTTCGCTTTTCTTTAGTTTACTATATCCTTCAATACCTTTTGCTTTAGCAATTTCTTTAAGTTCTACTACTGTCTTTTTAGATAGATCTTCTACATCTTTTTTAGTTTCTTTCTTTTCTTCTTTTATTTCACTTTTTGTTTCTTCTTTTTTTGGAGTTTCTTTTTTAACTTCTTTTTTAGTTTCTTTAACTGTATTTTTATTTTTATCTTCATCTGTTAAGAAATCAACTAATTCTCTATCTGTTGCTTCATTAATAGCATTAGCAAGTACACCTAATATAATTTTTACTGCGCGAACAGCATCATCATTTGCAGGTATAACATAATCTACTAAATCTGGATCGCAATTAGTATCTACTATACCAAATACTGGTATTCCAAGTTTTCTTGCTTCTTTTATTGCAATATATTCTTTCTTTGGATCAACTATAATCATAGCATCTGGCAATTTTTTCATATTTCTTATACCGCAGAAATATGAATTTAATTTATCATACTCTTTTCTTATTTTAATTACTTCTTTTTTTGGTAATGCATCAAATGTACCATTTGCTTCCATTTTCTCTACTTGATCTAAGTAATTAATTCTTCTTCTTATTGTTCTAAAATTAGTTAATGTTCCACCTAACCATCTTTCAGTTACATAATAACTATCAGATCTTACTGCTTCCTCCATAGATGCTTCTTGAGCTTGCTTTTTTGTACCAACAAATATAACCTTACCACCATTTGCAGCAATATCCTTTAATGCAGCATAAGCCTCTTCTATTTTCTTTACTGTTTTTTGTAAATCTATAATATAGATTCCCTCTCTTGCTGTAAAGATGTATTCCTTCATTTTTGGATTCCATCTTTTAGTTTGGTGTCCAAAATGAACACCAGCTTCTAATAAATATCCCATTGAAACTACTGACATGTTTCATTCCTCCTTTTGTTTTTATCATCCAGATATATCATTTTTACTCCCCACCCTAAGGCACTAGGTTCATAAATCAATACCTGTGTTTTTTTAAAAGCCAAAGCTATTATATCATATTGTTTTTCTTTAGTAAACATTTTTTAGTTATATTATTTACGATTTTATCTACTTATTTTCTTTAATCTTGCTATATCTCTAACTGTTGGATTAGATAAATTTGGATCGACTGCGTACTCTAAAAATTCTTTTTCTTTTACCTCTATAAATGCACTAGATTTAATCCCATTAATATATTTATAACCTAAATATATTAATAATTTTTTATTTTTTAGTTGCTCTATTAATAAATCTTTTGTACTCATTGTTGTAATAAAATTTGATTTAGGATATGAATAATCTTTTTCTTCTTGTCTTCTAGTAATAAGATTATATATAATACTATCTTTTTCTATACTAAATGTACCAGTTATATTTTTATTATCTGGAAATAATTTTATACTATCTCCTATACTTTTCTCGTCATATTTTACAATTAAAGAATCAACCATATCAATATCATAATCTTTATCTTTAATTAAATCTTTAAATGTTTCTTCTGTAACTTTTTTTATATTAAATGATTTACAACCTCTATTATCTATTAAATAATCTAAAATACTTTGATCTTTATCTAAATATATCATTTGTCTTTTATCAATATCAAATATTTCTTTCATACTACTACCTCTATATAATTATATTATAATTTTATAAATTTATTGGATTTATATCAATATCTATATTAATTTTTTTATTATTTTCTTCTAATAGATAGATATTATTAAGTAATGTTCTTATAATTAATTTATCTTTATATTTTATTATAATATCGAAATAATAGATATTATTTATCTTAGATATAGAACTTACTGATGGACCTAAAATAAATGTATTATTATCTATATTATTTCTTATGTAATTTCCTATTTTTTTAGATTCATTAAATGTAGTGTTAAAGTCCTTACCACCTATTTTAATTAATGCTAAAAAATAATATGGTGGATATTTTAATTTTTTTCTAATTATCATTTCTTTATTATAGAATCCATCATAATCATGATTTTTAGCATATAATATACTATAGTTATCTGGATTAAATGTTTGAATTATAACTTCTCCATTTATACTTTTTCTACCTGCCCTACCTGAGACTTGACTTATTAATTGATACGTTTTTTCTGATGCTCTAAAATCTGGTAAATTTAATATAGTATCTGCATTTATAACCCCAACTAATGTAACTAATGGGAAATCAAGACCTTTTGCTATCATTTGTGTACCGATTAGTATATCGTATTCATGATTTGAAAACGCATTAATGATTTTTTTATGTGAACCTTTTTTACTTGTTGTATCAATATCCATTCTACATACTCTACTATCTTTAAATATTTTTGATATTTCTTCTTCTACTTTTTCGGTTCCAACACCAAAAGAACGTAATGCTTTACTTTTACATTTAGGACAAATATCAGTAATATATTCTGCATATCCACAGTAATGACATCTATTCATTTGATTTATCTTATGAAACGTTAATGTTATATCACAATTTGGACATTTTAAAACATGACCACAATTATTGCAAGTTAAATAACTAGAATAACCTCTTTTATTTAAAAGAAGCATTACTTGTTCATGATTATCTAATCTTATTCTTATATTATCAAGTAGTTCTTTAGAAAATAATTTATTACCTCTTTTTATTTCATTTTTCATATCAATTATTTGTACATGAGGTAATCTTGCATTATTAGCTCTTTTTTCTAATTTTACAAGTCCATAATAACCTTTTTTACTTCTTGCATATGACTCAATTGAAGGAGTAGCACTTCCTAATATAACTTTAGCATTGTAATATTTTGCTCGTTTAATTGCAACATCTATTGCATTATATTTTGGATTATGATCTTGTTTATATGTTGATGAATGCTCTTCATCTATTATAATTATTCCAATATTTGTAAATGGTGCAAATATTGCACTTCTAGCTCCCACAACAATATTTGCTTCTTTCTTTTTTATTCTTCTATATTCATCATATCTTTCACCATCTGATAATCCACTATGAAAGATGGCTATTTTATTTGAAAAATGATTTTTAAATCTTTCAATTATTTGGGGTGTTAAACTTATTTCAGGTACTAACATTATTGCATCTTTACCTTTATTTATTGTTTCTTCTATTAAATGCATATATATTTCTGTTTTCCCAGAACCAGTAATACCATTTAATAATATTACATCTTTATCTATATTTTTTATTTCATTTAATGCTTTTAATTGATAATCATTTAAAGTATTTAATTTTTTTACATTAGTACTGTTATCAATTCTATAGTGTTCTTTTTTTAATTCTTTTATTATTCCCTTTTCCTGTAAAGTTTTAACTAAACTATTTGAATATTTATTTTTTAATAATATACCATTATTTAATAAATCATTAACTATTTCATTTTGTTTTTTTGCTTTTGATCTACTTAAAAACTCTAATGCGCTATCATTTGATATCAATTGTATATATGTATCCATTTTTATACTTACATTAGATTTAATATTTGCTTTATATGCTTTAGGAAGCATTGTTTGGTATACTGACATTAGATTAGATACAGTTTCATCTGATATTTGTTTTCCAAGTAATAATAATTCTTCATTTAATATAGGTTCTTCATCAAGAATACTTATTATTTCTTTTAAATTATATATGCTATCATCTTTTATTTTTATTATAAAACCTTCTAGTTTTCTATTAGAAAATGGAACCAGTACTCTTTTACCAATAGCTATTTTATCCTTTAATGTAGATGGTACATTATAATCAAATGTTTTTTCTTTTTGTTTAAATTTTATTTCAACCAAAACACTTACTACCACTTTGTACCTCCTATATATAAATTTATCTATCTAAAGTAATTATACCATGAAAAAAGATAAACTAATATTAGTTTATCTTAATTTTTCTTGTTTTATTTGCAAATACCCAATCTGAACCAGGATCACTATCGAACCATTTACTTTCTGTTTTACTTTCACTATTATAGAATTTATATTTATATTGAGTTCTTGATTCAACATTATATGTATATTGACCAAGTTCAGATTTACTATTTACCCATTTTCCTAAATCAGCATATGATGTTTTAGATTCTGTTTTTGTTTCACCAGTATATGTATATCCAGCTGGTGAAGTTTTTGAAGTTGTCCATATTGTATCTGATATATATTTTTTTGGACTATTATATCTATACTTATATTGAACCCTTGTAACCACGTTATGTGTATACTCACCTAATTTACTTTCATTTGTAACCCACTTTCCTAAGTTAACATAACTTATTTGTTTAGTTACTTTTTTCTCATTAGCATATTCATATCCAGAATCAGGTGTTATTGAAGTTGTCCATTTAGTATCAGCTATATATTTTTCTCTATTATTTATTTTATATTTATACTCAGTTTTAACAATTGTATATCCTTGATTTACATAATTTGTTGGATCTGATACTACTTTTTCATCTGTTGATGTTGATGAAGATTCAGAATATGTTCTATATTTATATAAATAAGAATATGTTGTTTGTTTTTCATGAACACGATAATAATACATGTCTACTTGTGATTTTCCACCACAATCTATACTACATTCTTCAGAAGTTTTATATAAATACTCATACCATAAATTATCAACATATGTTGGTAATGAAGTTCTAGACTTAAATGAATTATATTTAACTACCCATGAAGTTTTAGTTTGAGTTTTATATGGTTCACTACTCCACTGCTTTGTTGCAGTATCAGTTGGTTTTGATGTTCTATATGTAGTATCATAAATCCAATTACTCCATCCACCATTAGTTGTTTTTACTGTTTTTCTAACTGTATATCTTGTATCTAGTAATACAACTTTATCAGAAGTAGTTCTTTTAGTTGTAGAATAATCTAATTCTTGCCAATTATCTTTATATGCATATTTTACATGTTTATATGTTGTTACTATATTTTCAATCATTTTTTGTCCAGTATATAATGTTCTTTTAGCATATAATTTTAGATTATCTGTTAATGATTTTACTTCTTCTGTCCAATCAGTATCATAAGTCCAATTATCTTCATATGCATATTTTACATGTTTATAAAGTGTTGTACCACTTGATATTTTCTTTTGACCTGTATACTGAGTTCTAGTATCTACTAATTTTACTGTACTAGATTCTTTTAATTTATTATTTTGATATTCTCCAACTGTCCAAGTACCAGATTTAGTAGTTCTAGTATATAAATATTGTAATTTATACTTAGAGTTATCAGTTGGATTAACAGGATTAGTATTATTATTAGTTTCATTCTTTTTTAAAGATACTTCCCCTGTTTTTTCATCTGTTACAGTTTCTTGTGTACAACTATTGTTAGGGCAGAAATTATAACATCCAATTGGTTCTATAATATAATCACTTTTTCCATTACATGATAAATAAACCTTTAGAACATATTCATTTTCTTCTTTTACAACTTGTACATATGATTTTTTAGCATCACATTCTTTTCCATCTTTATCAAGAAATGGTAAAATAAGTTTTTTATCTAACATCTCTTGAAGAGTTAAAGTCTTTTTATCCCCTACTTCTTTTGGCATTCTATCAGTTGTAAACCATTTTTCTGCAGCATCTTTCATACTTTGAACATTATCGTTAAATACTGCATCATAGAATGTTGTCAAATTTGGCATAGGGAACAAAAACATAAGTAATAATACAAATAATACTATTAGTACTACTTTTACTAATAAATCCCTTATAAACGTAGAATTTTTTCTTTCTTTTTCCATAAAAACAATCCCCCTTGAATTAATGTGCACTATAATAACACAATAGTTGTATTTTGTCAAATTATTTTCTAAACTTCAAATTGAGAATTATATAATTCACTATAAAATCCTTTTTTGCTAATTAATTCTTTATGATTACCTGATTCTATAATATCTCCATCTTTCATTACTAATATTAAATCTGCATTTTTTATAGTTGATAATCTATGTGCAATAATAAATGATGTTTTATTTTTTGTTAATTTATCCATAGCATTTTGAACAAGCTCTTCTGTTCTAGTATCTACATTACTAGTTGCTTCATCAAGTATTAAAAATGGTGTATCACTAAGCATTGCTCTTGCTATTGTAAGAAGTTGTCTTTGTCCTGCAGAAACATTATCATTATCGGATAATTTTGAATTATATCCATTTGGTAAAGTTTTTATAAAATGATCTATTCCAACTATTTTACAAACATTTTTTACATTTTCATCACTTATATTTTCTCTATTATAAATAATATTTTCTTTTATAGTTCCTTCAAATAACCAAGTATCTTGAAGAACCATTGTAAATAAATTATGAATATTTTCTCTTGTTAATTTTTTTGTTGAAATATCATCTATCTTTATATCTCCTTTATTAATTTCATAAAATTTCATAAGAAGATTAACCATTGTTGTTTTACCAGCACCAGTTGGTCCAACTATTGCAACTTTTTGTCCAGCTTTTATTTTTGCATTAAAATTCTTAATAGTTGGTTTATCATTTCCATCATAAGTAAATTGAACATTTTCAAATTCTATATTTCCTTTTACTTTATCTTTATCTAAAATTTTTGTAATTTCTTTTTGATTAGACATCTCTTCTTCATCTAAAAATTCAAATACTCTTTCTGAAGAAGCAGCTATTGTTTGAAGAGATGTCATTGCTTGACCTATTTGTGATAATGGTGATGTAAATAATCTAACATATGTTATAAATGCAACTATAACACCAAATGTAATATATCCATTCATAGTAAGTAATGCACCAACAATACAAACTGCAACATAACCAAAGTTACCTATAAAATTCATCATTGGCATCATAAGTCCTGATAAAAATTGACTTTTTCTATTTGCATTAAATACTTTTTCATTTAAAATATCAAATTTATCACATGCAACTTTTTTCCCATTATAAACCTTAACAACATTTAAACCAGAGTAAACTTCTTCAATATGTCCATTTATATCCCCCAAATACTTTTGTCTTTGAAAAAAATATTTTTGTGATTTAGAAAGAATTTTAAACATAAATATAAATCCTATTAAACTTGCTAAAATTGCAGTTATAGCCATTAACCAATTTGTTATAAACATCATTATAATTGTTCCAAAAAATAATGTTAAAGAACTTACTATACTTGCAAAAGATTGGTTCATACTCTGTGCAATTGTATCAACATCATTTGTAACTCGTGAAAGAATATCACCTGTTTGATTTTTATCAAAATATTTAAGTGGTAATTTATTAATCTTTTTTGTTATATTAGTTCTAAGTTTTTTTGCAAAATTATTTGAAACTATCGTCATTGATATAGATTGAATATAAGTAAATAATGCTGATAATAAATATAATATTACTAGTAATATTACTATATTTTTGATTTTTTTAATATTCATAATAGGTTCTGTAACTTTTTGTATAGATTCTGGCATTTCATCTATTTTTGAATATATTGAAGTTATTTCATCATCTTTATTTACTGTACTCATTATATTAACAAATTTAGCTTCATCTATTGGAGAAATTTTTACATCATCTATTTTTATTTCATTAAAGAAAATATTTGCAAGTGTATCTGATAAATTTATATCTTTCATATTACCATTTTTCATAGATGTTATGATAGATAATAATTGTATTTTATCGTAAGAAGAAACTTTTATATTTTCATATATAGATTCTTTAAATAGAATTTTAAGAACACTATTAGGAAGTAGACTTAAATTAGTTAAAATAGTTTGTTGATTATCTAAATTAACAGAATTTAAAAACTTTTGAAATTCTAATTTTTCATTTTCAGTAATTTCACTTGATGCCATTATTTCAGTAATTGTATTTTCATTAATTTCTATATTTAAAACATTTCGTATAACATTCTCTATTTTTTCTTCTTTAAAACTATCTTGAACGTTATTACTTATAGTTTCTAAATTTTCAGTATTAACAACAAGTCCTTTGGAAATTTCATCTATCAAATCTGAAAGTCTATTTGGAGCCATTATAGAAAGTATAGAACCTAAAGCTGCTAAAACAAGACCAATTGTAATTAATACCCTAAATGACTTTAATTCTTTAAAAAGTTTTAATATAGAACCTTTAAAGTCTTTTGCTTTTTCAATTTTTCTAGGTCCTCTAGGCATCTTCTAACTCCTCCTTTGAAAGTTGTGATAAGGCAATTTGTTTATAAACTTCGCATGTTTTTAAAAGTTCTTTATGTTTTCCTATACCTACACATTTTCCTTTATCAAGAACAATTATTTTATCTGCATTCATAATTGTTCCTATTCTCTGTGCAACAATTAAACTTGTAGCATCTTTTGTATATTTTTTTAATTCATGTCTTAATTTAGAATCTGTTTTATAATCAAGTGCTGAAAATGAATCATCAAATATATATATTTCAGGCTCTCTTGCAATAGCCCTAGCAATAGCTAATCTTTGTTTTTGACCACCACTTACATTAGTTCCTCTTTGTGAGATCATAGAATCTTCATTATTTTCCATTTTTTCTACAAACTCTTTTGATTGAGAAATTTCTATTGCTTTTTTTATAACTTCATTAGTTTTTTCTTTTCCATTATCTCCATAAATAATATTTTCCTTAACACTATTGTTAAATAATATAGCTTTTTGAGGAACATATCCAAGTTTATTATATAAATATTGCATATCATAATCTTTAACATTTACTCCATCAACTAATATTTCACCACTTGTCACATCATAAAACCTTGGTATTAAATTAATTAATGTTGATTTACCTGAACCAGTTGATCCTATAAATGCAACTGTTTCTCCTCTTTCTACTTTAAACGATATATCTTCTAAAATATATTCTTCTGCATCAGGATATTTAAAATATACATTTTTAAATTCTACTGTACCAACTTTATCTAAGTTACCTTCTTTTAATTTTCCATTTTTTATTGTTATATCTTTATCAATAACTTCATTAATACGAGAAGCAGAAACATTAGCACGAGGTAGCATCATAAATATCATAGCAAGCATTAAAAATGACATTATTACCTGCATTGCATAAGATGAAAATACTATCATATCACCAAATACTGATATCTTATCAGCCATCAAACTATTTTTAATTAAAACTATACCTACAATATAAATAGATAAAGTTAAAAAATACATTACTAAATACATAACTGGTTGCATAATAGCAAAAGCTTTTTGATTAAATAATAAAGTTTTTGTTAAGTTTTCATTTGTTTCTTCAAATTTTTTTTCTTGATATTTTTCTGCATTAAATGCTCTTATTACCCTAATACCATTTAAATTTTCTCTTGTAATATTATTTATTTTATCAATTAATTTTTGAATTATCTTAAATTTTGGTAATACAATAGAAAGTAAAATACTAATAGTTGTAAGAATTATAACAACTGCAATTAAAGTTAAAGAACTCCACTCCCAACTTTTATTTAATATTTTAGTTACTGCCCAAATAGCAGTTAATGGAGATTTTATTAAAAGTTGTAATCCCATAGCGATAAACATTTGAAGTTGTGTTATATCATTAGTTGTTCTTGTTATTAAACTACTTGTTGAAAAATCATTAATTTCAGTAGTAGACAAATCTAATACCTTATTAAACAACTTCTTTCTAACATTTTTAGAAAATCTTGCTGATATATTAGCAATAATATATCCTGTAATAATTGCACATACTAAAGATCCGAAAGCACATAAAAGCATATAACCACCATTTGCTAAAATATCTTTCATAAGACTACCTTCAGTTTGTACTAATTTTGTTATTTCAGACATATAGTCTGGCATCTTTAAATCAAGAAATACCTGACCTACAATTAAAATAAATGCTATAACTATATAAAATAAATCTATCTTTTTTAAATTTTTAAATAATTTTATCATATATACTCCTTTCACATTTTGCAAAACAATATAATTATATCACTAATATTTAGCATTTTCAATAATTGAGTGCTAATTTTTTATATCAATTACTATAATCATATTATATGTTTATATAAATAATCTTAAATATTAGAATACTTATTTTAGACTAATATTACATTACTTATATTATGGTTAAATATAAAAATAGTGATTAATCATTATTCAAAAATATCAATAATTCATAATATATTATAGAGAGGAGGAAAAAAAATGAATTGTTGTAATGATGATGAGCAAATATTACAAATGATTGAAAGAAATAAAAGATCTTGTAGACCATGTTTTGGTCCAACTGGTGCAACAGGACCTACTGGACCAACAGGACCATCAGGTGGACCTACTGGACCAACTGGACCTACTGGGCCAATAGGACTAACAGGATTAACTGGTGCGACAGGTCCAACTGGACCAACAGGACCTACTGGACCTACTGGACCAACAGGGCCAACAGGACCTACTGGACCTACTGGTGCTACTGGTGACACTGGACCAACAGGTGAAACTCCAACATTATTAATTGGAACTGTATCAACTGGTGCTCCAAATACTGAAGCTTTAGCATCTATAACAGGAACTGCACCTACTTTCTATCTTAATTTAACAATACCACAAGGCCCAACTGGACCTGCAGCTGGACCTGCTGCATAGGATTTATATATGAATAAATATAAAATTTGTGTATATGCAATAAGCAAAAATGAAGAAAAATTTGTAGATAGGTGGATGGATTCCGTATCTGAAGCAGATGAAGTATTTGTACTTGATACTGGATCAACAGACAATACTGTTCAAAAATTAAAAGAACGTGGTGCAAAAGTATCTATTGAAGAAATTAAACCATGGAGATTTGATGTAGCTAGAAATAAATCTTTGGATTTAGTTCCACAAGATGCTGATATATGTGTCTGTATTGATATAGATGAAGTATTTGAAAAAGGTTGGAGAGAGAACTTAGAAAAAATTTGGAATGATAATACAACTAGACTTAGATATAATTATAATTGGAGTTTTGATGAAAACGGAAATCCAGAAGTAAACTTCTATATTGATAAAATTCATATAAGAAATAATTATAAATGGACACATCCAGTTCATGAAGTATTAACTTATTTTGGAGATAATGAAACTTTTTTAACAACAGATGCTATTACAGTAAATCATTATCCAGACAAAAACAAATCTAGAAGTAGTTACCTACCTCTATTAGAACTTTCTGTAAAAGAAAACCCAGATGATGATAGAAATGTTCATTATCTAGGAAGGGAATATATGTTTTATGGTAAATGGAACGAATGTATTGACACGTTGATAAAACATTTAAATTTGCCTACTGCTACTTGGAAAGATGAAAGATCTGCATCTATGAGATTTATAGCAAGAAGTTATATAAACTTAAATAGATATGATGAAGCAAGAATGTGGCTTGATAAAGCTATAAATGAAACGCCATATTTAAGAGATCCTTACGTAGAAAGAGCACTTCTTGAATATAAGTTAGAAAATTTTGATGAGGTTGAAAAATATTGTTTAGATGCTCTAAAAATTACTAATCATGCAAAAACATATATAAATGAACCTTTCAGCTGGAATCATACAATCTATGATTTATTATCACTCGTATATTATTTTAAAGGTAATAATAAACTAGCACTCGAATATGTTAATAAAGCTTTAGAAATATCACCTAATGACGAAAGAATGAAAAAAAATAAACAAATATTTGAAGATAATATAGATAAAGGAGAATAATTTAAAATTATTCTCTTTTTTTTATAATGAATAATTATTAAAAATTATTTAATAATATAAATAAAAAATTAATTTTTAAAAAGGTATTGTTAAAATTAAATTATTTTGTTATAATCATATTGCTTATTTAAATGGCGATGTAGCTCAGTTGGCTAGAGCGCCCGGTTCATACCCGGAAGGTCGAGGGTTCGAATCCCCCCGTCGCTACCAGATTGATAGGAAACTCGGAAAAATACGAGTAAAAATAGAAAACGTACTTGATAAAAGTGCGTTTTTATGTTATGATGAATATGTCAAGGAAACTTGAATAAAATAAAAAAAGGAGTACCTAATTTTGATGAGTTAGGTACTATTCCAAAATTTTAGGTTAGTACCGACTTATACAGTTGGTACTATTTTTATTAATATGATTAAAATCACAATAATAAGGAGTATTATGATCGTACAAAGATATTTCTCTTGTTTTCTCATAACTTCACCCCCTTCCACTTTAAAAAGTAAAGGAGAATAGTACCTAAGCTAACTAAGTATTCCTAATAAAAGTATACCAAACATTTGTTTCTAATACAATGAATTTTATAAAAATTATGATAATTTAGAAAACACACTTGCATAATAGCAAAACCATTATTTTTATTGTAAGGAGGTAAAAGCATAATGGAAAAAACTATTTCACAAATACAAAAAGATGTTGATGATTGGGCACAACAATTTGAAAAGCCATACTTTAGTCCACTTTCAATGGTTGCTACGATGACTGAAGAATGTGGAGAAGTAGCTAGGGTAATGAATTATTTATTTGGAGATAAAAAGAAAAAAGACGAAGAAACTTTGAAAGATTTAGAAGATGAACTTGCAGATTTATTATTCACAATTATTTGTATTGCCAATGATCAAAATATCTCTTTATCAAATGCACATGAACGTAAATTAGAGAAACTTTATAATAGGGATAATAATCGCTATAAGAAAAAATAAAGTTGTCGTACTTCTTCTTTTAACGTACCAATTTTGAACTTAATATAAAATATAACCCCTTAGATATTTTGATATAGTTTTCAAAATATATAAGAGGTAATTATTTTTTTGAAACAAAAATTATTTAAATATTTTAATTGCAATAATTATTATCTGAAATATTTGATATGCCATTACTATAATCTATTGAACATTTTTTTATACAAAAATGTGCATCATTAACAATACCATTTTTTAATACAACATATCCTTTACTTGGTCCTTCTCCTTTATATGAAACATCTAAATCACTTACATAATAAATTCCATCTTTTATATCATTTCCATCAACATATATATCCCCTGATATTATCTCAGCTTCTAATATTTCTATATATTCTTTAGTAGAAATTTTAGCAGCTTTTTCTTTAGAACCATTTACAGCATTTAATATTAATGGAACTGCTATTACTAATATTACAGAAAGTATTACTATTACGGATAAAAGCTCTATTAATGTGAAACCTTTGTTATCGTTCATAAATATCATCTCCTATATTAGCATAATTATATCATATTTTGACAAAATAATTAATCCCCTAGGTATTTTGACAAGTGTATCGAAATAACCTAAGGGGCTATCTTTTTATATCAATATTCGAAAAAGTTCGAATAGAAACGTCACTGGTGCTGAAAGCAGGAATTGAACCCGCAACCTACTGATTACGATTCAGTTGCTCTACCAATTAAGCTATTTCAGCA
>CANQAQ010000012.1 GCA_947589275.1 uncultured Bacilli bacterium
TCACTTTCTACAAATGATAATAAAGATAGGGTAAAACAACAAAGAAAAGTTGAAAAAATAGGTAGAAATTCGCCTTGCCCATGTGGGTCTGGTAAGAAATATAAAAACTGTTGTGGTAAGTAAGCTCGCAATTCCTTATAAAATAAGGGTAAAACGAGCTTTTTCTTGTTCCAATTTTTAGATATTTTTTAATAGAAAATAGCGATTAGATAAGTTTTAGATAAGGTTTTTTGATTGTTTCAAAGTGTATTACTCATTAAAATTTTTGTTGAGATTAATCTAAATGTATAAAATATATGATATAATAATGTTGTAATAAGGAGGTACTATATGAATCAAGATAGTCAAAAAAGATGTTTGTCTGATTATACACAAGAAGAATTAAGTAAGCTTAGTGTTGATCAAGTACAGCAATTATTTATGGAAACATTAAAAGAAATAGTTGAAGTTAGTGAATCTGCTGCAAGACATATTAACCAATTAGATGAATATAGAAAAAAAGCGGAACAATCAGGTGATGAAAGAACTGCTAGTGAGTTAGATCAAGTTGTTGATTCAGCAAGAAGCCATTTGACTGATGGATTAACTGCATGTGGAAATATTGTTGAAGATATTAAAAAGGAAGATGCTAAAACATTATCTATTTTTAATCAATCAGCTAAAGAGCGCGAAAAAGCATTTATTGAAACAATTTCATCTGGTGCAAGAGCACATGATGAATATATGCAATCAAGACGTGATGCAAGATATGAAGAGATGATTCAAGAAGCTGATGAAATAGAAAGTCTAACAAACAGATTACATCATTAAAAACATTACAATAGAAATGATTAGACAATACTCAATTTGATTATAGGGATTAGCAAATTTAAAAAATCAATTATTTTAGATACGTTTTTAGATAAGTTACACAAGAAAAAATTGCAATTTTGCTATAAAAAAGTTATTGATTTAAAGTAAAAAATGACTAAGTTGTTTTAATATTTTACCTTGTGGCAGTGGCAAAAAATATAAGAACTGTTGTGGTAAATAAACTCGTAAAGCCCCGTAAAATAAGGGCAAAACGAGTTTTTTCTTGTTCCAATTTTTAGGTAATTTTTAATGAAAAATAGTGATTAGATAAGTTTTTTATGGAATATTTGAATGAAAATTATTTAATTTCGTTATTAAAAAAAATTATAAAATAGGAGGATAGACAATATGAAAGATAGAGCAAAAAAATATTATATACTAGCTGACCAATATTTGGAGACAACAAAATTGCTATTAAATACAATTATTGAAAACGATAATATAAATTATGGGATGGGATATAATGAACGGGAAGCATTAAAAAATATGGAAAATAGTATTATTAAAAGTGATGTGTATTTATTTATTCCTTCTATGTTTTCTAGTCTTCAAACAGTAGAATTATTTATAAAAGGTTTGTTATTATTTAATGGAAGAGAAGTAACTTATAATCATGAAGTAAATGGCATGATTAATGAATTAGGAGAAATATATGAAAATAACTCAGATATGTTTAAATCAATAAATAATTTTTATAAAAATCAAATGGAGATATTAAAAAGATTTAAAAAAGTCAATAATATTACAACAACTGCTGATTTATATGAATCATTAAGATATCCAGAGAGTAATAAAAAAGAGTATGATTATTTTGAGTTAAAATATAATGGAAAAGAAGTTATAAAACAATATAAAAAAATGTTAGAAAAATTAGAAAAAATAAAAAAAGAAATTCTAAAAGAATTTAGAAAATTGAGTTAATATGATATAATTAATATAAATAGGAGGATGCTGATGAAAAGAATAGTTAAATTTGCTTTGTTAATGATTTTTACTTTTACATTGACTGGTTGTTTAGGAGATGATACTGAATATACATCAAAAGAAAAATATGCAGAATTAAATATACAAGAAATGCATAATGATTATGACAGCAATGAAATAGCAGCTAAAGATAAATATCCATATAAATATTTCTATTTTACAGAAGTAGTTGATGATATTGAATCTTTTGGTGGAGATACATATTTAGAATTTATGATTCATTCGAACAATCCAAACACTAAAACATCTGGAATAGAATTGACTGCTTATTTCGCAAACGGAGATATGTTAAAAGATGTTAAAAAAGGTGATACGGTAACTGTATACTGCAAATTTAAAGAAAGAAGTATAGAAAATTATATGGGAACATCAGGCTATAGTTTGCATAGTTGCCACTTTGGCGATAAATTTACAGAAGATTCTGAATAAAAATCTATTTTTTTAGATAAGTTTTTAGATAAGTTGTGTGAAAAAAACTTCCAATTATTAAACAAAAAATTATAAATTTTAAATAAAAAATACTAAATTAAAAGGAAAAAATTACCTGCTGTTTTAATATTTTAACTTGTGGTTCGGGGAAAAAGTATAAAAATTGTTGTGGAAAGTAGTAGTTTTTATAAGAATTTACAAGTGATTGAAAATTTAAAAGAAGTTAAAAAGAACAACAAAAATATTAGAAACTAGTGGTTATAATTGATATTTTTAAAATTACTAAAAATTAAATATGTTTTAATGGAATGTGGTAAGTTATGAAAAAAGATAGTAATTGCAGGAACTACTAAAAAAGTAATAAAATAATGAGTTTTGTTTGCAAAAATTACGACGTTTACATAAATTTTAAAAAGTTAGTTCAAAAATTCAGGAGGTTTGAAGATGCAAAATTATGTATTATATGATGATATCTATTTAGGGCCAGGTTTTTTAATCGTTTGTGAGGAAAAAAGTAAGATTATAAAATTTTTAAAGATATATATTATGAATGATTATGGCTTTCCAAATTATGGAATAAGGGCATTTAGTATTTTTGGAAAAGATAATCCAGATAAAGAATTTACTATTGTTGATTTTGATTTTACAGATGATACCGAAAACAATTTATATAAAATATTTCATAGTTTATGCATAGATTTGAATGGTAAAAAGGTCGAAACAATTGATAAATTTTATCAAGGTAGAAATAGTTTTTCCTTAAAAGAAGAAAATAATACAGTTACTTTATCAATTGCTAAAGATGTTTACGGTGTAAAGGATGCAACAGATTTTATTGATATAAATATAGGTGATTAAATGACTTGTAATAGTTATCAAGCAATAGCAAAATTTTATAATCAGTTATTAAATTCTAATGTAAAAAAAGCAAAAACAGAAGATATAAATCAATTAGTATTGACGCGTATGAAATAAATATTTTATAATTTTGATTTATAAAAGAATATAAACAATGTTTGCAAAATAATAACACAAATACTATAAATACTGGAGTATGTTCAACTTGTGGCTCAGGCAAGAAGTATAAAAATTGTTATGGTAAGTAGTAGTTTTTATAAGAATTTACAAGTGATTGAAAATTTAAAAGGAGTAAAAAAGAATGAATAAAAGAGAAGTCAGACCATTTACTATGTGGAGACATTTTAAGGGTGCAAGAGCTTTTGTAATTACATTAGCTCAGCATAGTGAAACCGGTGAAAATTTAGTTGTATATCGTTGCATGGATAATAATGGAAAACAAAGGATGGAATTTATGCAAGACCACTTGAAATGTTTTTATCAGAAGTAGATCACGAAAAATATCCAGATGCAACCCAAAAATATCGTTTTGAGGAGATTAAAGATTAATAATTAATCTGGTAAACGAATGTTAAAAATTTCCTCATTTAAAAAATAATGATAATACTATACGTATTAAGTTATTTGAAATATGAGTAAATTAAAAAAATAACAATATTAATATACCTTTATATGACTTTGATTTTAATTACAATAATCTAATTCAAAATGTTAAAACTGATTAAAAATTAAAATAAATTTTTGATTAATATAATAATAAAATTAATGTTATAGTTTTATTGTAAAATGATGATAAAGTTTTATAAGTTAACTAATTATTACAATAAAGTAAGATTTATAACTGATATAAACCAAAGGTTTATTTAAGAAGTTAGGTGAATAAGTTATGAAATTATATGTAATTAGACATGGACTAACCAAATGTAATGTTGAAGAAAAGTATAATGGAAAATTAGATGAAGATATAAATGAAATAGGAATATTACAGGCAAAAAAAGCTCAAAAAATCATTAAAAATTTAGATATTGATTTGATTATTTGTTCTCCATTATTAAGAGCTAGGCACACTTGTGATATTATAAATGTAAATAATATTCCAGTAATTTTTGATAGTAGAATTGAAGAAAGAGATTGTGGGATATATACTGGTAAAGAACATGGAGAATTTTATTATACTGATTATTGGAATTATTACTCTAAAGCTAAAGTAGAAGGATTAGAAACTATTCAAGATTTGTTTAAGAGAATTAAAATTTTTTTAGATGAAATAAAGGAAAAATATAAAGATAAAAATATTCTTTTGGTAACACATGGTGGAGTAGCAAGAGTAATATATTTTTATTTCAATGAATTACCAAAAGATGGAATGATACAAGAATTTGGATCAAATAACTGTGAAATTACAGAATATAAAATCTAATGAAAAATATATTGAATTAATAGTAGAATTAGCAATTGTTTTATTGTGGGTGTAAAAGAATCACTAGGCTAAAATATATTAAAAAATTTTATAAATGTAGGTATTAGATGAGTGTATTAACTTATATGTAACGTTAATATAGGTGATTATAATTAAATGATTAACAATTTCACAAGTAAAAAGTCATAAAATTTCAAAATTGGAATTTCAAAAATAAAAAAAATATGTTATACTTAGTAGGTAATACATTTGACACATGTAGTGCTATGCACATAAATCTGATTACAGAGATGTATTTGGAAATAATGTGATAGTTCTATGTGTGTTTTTTTATTGCAAAAAAAGGAGGTGAAGTTGTTGCCAACAAATAAAAAAGAAAGAGCTTTATTTGCTTTAATTACTGTAATTATTACAGTTCATGCCTATGTATTTTATAATTTGTATGTTGTAAATGGAGCAACATTTATGAATTTAACAGGTGCTAATAGTGTAATAAAAGCTATTAATAATCTTGGTGGAATTTATATGTTTGGTCGTTATTTACCTATATGGATAGTTGTTTTAGTAGAATTTTGTTTTGCTTATTCAGCAGAAATGTTAATTGGACAACCTTTTTCTTTTAAAATGGCTTGTAAGAATTTTGATATCAAAAAAACTGATCCAGTACATTTTGAAACAGCAGTAATATGTGCTACTGTGGGGATAATGGTACCTGTAATGAGTTTTATAGCAGCTTGGTTATATTATCCTTACTATATGGGATTTAATATATTTACTTTATTAGCTAATTGGTTAAAACTAATTTGTTTTAATTTTCCATTTGCATATTTTTCTCAATTATTCTTTATTCAACCATTTGTAAGAAAAATATTTAAAATGATATTTAAAAGAAAATAAATATTTTAAATTATATAGTAAATTATTCGTGTAATTTAGGACTTTTCGTATTATTGCTTTAGTTAAAATTATACTTTTTTATATAGAAATATTTTAATCAATTATAATACTAAAATAGGTGAAAGAAATGGATTATAATTCCATTTCTTTTTTTGACAAATTATGTTATAATGTTTATGTTCACAATATAGGTAGGTGAATTTATGAATAGTAATGAATTAAAAACTATTTTAGAGAGCTTATTATTAAACATTAATGATATTTGGAGGTTACTTTGACTTAGATTCTAAATCTAAAGAATTAAGTAATTTAGAAAAGCAATTATCAGATCTATATGATAGTGGAAAATGGGATAGTAATGAAAATATTATTATTACAAAAAAAATTGGAACTATTAAAAAGCAAATAGATGAAGTTAAAAATTTAAAAGAATTAGTAGAATCATATATAGATATAGTAGAACTAGATGATAATGATATGATTAATGAAATATCTAATTCTATAAATGAATTAAAAGAAAAAATTGATAAGCTAGAAATAGAAACTAAATTATCAAATCCAAATGATAAAAAAGATGCAATATTAGAAATCCATTCTGGTGCTGGGGGAACTGAGAGTTGTGATTGGGCGGAGATGCTTTTTAGAATGTATACAAGATGGTGTGATAAAAGGGGTTTCACATATGAAATACTTGATATATTGTATGGTGAAGAAGCTGGCATAAAAAGTGTAGTAATGATTATTAAAGGAATTAATGCATATGGGTATCTAAAATGTGAAAGAGGAGTTCATAGGTTAATTAGATTATCTCCATTTGATACTGCAAATAGAAGACATACATCTTTTGCAGCAGTAGAGGTATTACCAAAAGTAAATGATTCTATTAACATAGAAATAAAAGAATCAGATTTAAGAATAGATGTATATAGAAGTAGTGGCGCAGGAGGACAAGGAGTAAATACAACAGATAGTGCTGTTAGAATTACACATATCCCAACCAATATAGTAGTTACGTGCCAAAACGAAAGAAGTCAGTTAAAAAATAAAGAAACAGCGATGGATGTACTAAAATCTAAGCTTTATCAAATAGAAGAAGAAAAACGAAAACAAGAATTACAAGAAAATAAAAAGAGTCAAAGTGATATAAATTTTGGTTCACAAATAAGAAGTTATGTAATGCATCCATATTCTATGGTAAAAGATCATAGAACAAATTATGAAACTAGTAATGTAAATAAGGTATTAGATGGAGAATTAGATGAGTTAATGGAAGCTTATTTAAAACTTTAGTAAAGAGTAATAAATGGAGGTAAATATGGAATTCATAAGAATTAGTGATGTTGAAAAAACATATTCATCCGGTGTAGTTGCAATATATGGATTAAATTTAAAAATAAAAAAAGGGGATTTTGCTTTTATAATAGGTGCATCAGGAAGTGGAAAATCAACTTTGATTAAAATGCTATATAGAGAAGAAAAACCTACTAGTGGAGAAATAATAATAGGTGGAGTTAATGTTGGTAAATTAAAAAATAGAAAAGTTTATAAATTAAGAAGAAAAATAGGAATTGTATTTCAAGATTTTAAGTTATTACCAAAGTTAACTGTATATGAAAATGTTGCATTTGTTTTAGAAATGTTTGGATATGATAAATCCGAGATAAGAGCTAAGACCTTAAAGGCATTAGATCTTGTTGGGTTAAAAGAAAAAGTAAAGAGTTATCCAGATCAATTATCTGGTGGTGAACAACAAAGGGTAGCAATAGCAAGAGCAATTGTTAATGCTCCAAAATTATTAATATGTGATGAACCAACTGGAAACTTAGATCCAGATACATCGCTAGAAATTATGAAAGTTTTAGAAGTTATTAATGATTTAGGGACAACTGTTATAGTAGTTACACATGATAGAGATATAGTTAATAAAATGAAAAAGAGAGTAATATTACTTGATAAAGGTAGACTAAGAAAAGATTTTGAGAAAGGAACTTATGATAAAAATGAAAAACATTAGGATATTAATTAGAAATATAAGAGATGGTCTTAAAAATGTAATAAGAAATTTCAGTTTATCTTTAGCATCAATATCATGTATAACAGTAACATTATTAATAGTTGCAGTCGCAGTTGTAGGTTCAAGTAATGTAGAAAACTTTACTAAAGTAATAAGAGATGATTTTACTATTGTAGTATATATGAGTAATAGTGCTGATAGTAAAATAGAAAATACTATAAAAGAAGAAATAGAAAAATTATCTAATATAGAATCTATAGAATATAACTCTAAAAAAGATATTGCAGAGCAAATGAAGGGAGAATCTGATATATTTAATACTATAATATCATCTTGGTCAGAATCAGAAAATCCATTATATGATACATATTTAGTAAAAGTAAAGGATTCAGAAAAAATTTCAGATGTAGCAAATAAAATAGAAAAAATTGATTCAGTAGAAATGGTAAAATATGGGGAAGGAATGATTGAATCTTTATTATCTATATTTGATATTTTAGAAAAAATATTAATTATAATTGTAGTATCACTTATTATAGTAACTGCTTTCTTAATAGTTAATACAATTAAAATTACAATATTCTCAAGACAAGAAGAGATAGAAATAAAAAGACTAGTAGGAGCTTCAAATTTTTCAATTAAGCAACCTTTTGTAATTGAAGGATTATTTATAGGATTAATTGGATCTATAATTCCGATATTAGTAACAGTATATGGATATTCAATTTTATATGAAAAAACTGGAGGAGTCTTCTTTTCAAAATTTATACAATTAATTAAACCATTCCCATTTGTATTTTGGGTTTCAATAATATTAGCTATGATAGGAATAATAGTTGGTATGTTTGGTAGTAGTAGAGCTGTAAGGAAGTACTTAAAAATATGATGAAAAAAGTAGTAAAATTATTAGGAATATTAGCAATTCTATTTATATTATTACCAAACAATGTAAGTGCTAAAACACTTGGTCAATTAAGAAAAGAATATAATACATTACAAGAAAAATATAATTCAAATAAAGATAAATTAAATTATACTGAATCTCAAATTTCATCTGCAAAAGCAAGAATTCAAAGTATTTATACTGAAATTGATCAAATTGAAAAAGATATTCAAAATATAAATGATGAAATCTCAAAATTGAATAGTTCAATAATTGAAAAAGATCATCAAACAAAAGAATTAATGAAATTCTTTCAATTATCACAAGGGGAATCAACATATTTAGAATATATATTTGAAGCTGATAGTATAACAGATTTTATTTATAGAATATCAGTAACAGAACAATTATCAAAATATAATGATGAACTTATTGATCAAATGAATAAAATGATTGAAGAAAATAATAAAAATATTGAAAATTTACATAAAAAAGAAAAGTCATTAACTGCACTGCAAGATGAACTAGCAGATAAGGTTATAATTTTAAATAGTGAAAAACAAAATCTCACTGAAATTTCTAGATCTCTTGAGGATGAAATAAAAGCAGAATTATCAATATTAGATTATTATGAAAAAGCAGGTTGTAGTGAAGATCAAGATATAAATTCATGTGCACAAGGGTTATTACCTGCAGGTACAAAGTTTTGGAGACCACTAAATTATGGTTGGGTAACTCAAGAAGTTGGTGGAAGAATTAATCCTGTTACTGGACAATGGCAAGCAAATCATTCAGGAATGGATATGGGTTCAGGAGATAAAAGAATTTATTCTATATCTGATGGACAAGTTTCTTATGTTTCACCAATTGGATATAATGGTGGTATGGGAAATTATATATGTATTCAGCATAATATAAATGGTCAGTATTATACATCAACATATATGCACTTATCATCTCAAAATGTATATCAAGGTCAAATTGTTACTAAGAATACTGTTATTGGTATTATGGGTACAACAGGTCGTTCAACAGGAGAGCATTTACATTTATCTATTAATACTGGGCTAAAATGTTTTGATCAATCACATTTAGTTAATCCTAGAAATTATATTAATTTTCCATCAAAAGCTCAACCTGGTAATATATATCCTAATTTTTATGACAGAACATCGTATTATGATTAAAAAAAAGTTCATTTTCATATGAACTTTTTAAATTACCTTAGTTGGAAGTAAATACTCAAATCCAGGTAAATTTCTAACAAACATATACATAATCAATAATATTCCTAAAGATACCATAAATTTAAATGATGGTAGTAATAAAGGTTTATTAATAAAATATAATATGAAATTATATATAATATATATAATAAATATTATAAGTAATATAAACAAAAGTGGATTATATCTAAAAGCTTGATAAAAATTAAGCCTAAATATTGCTTTAAACATTCGAGTAGACCCACAGCCAGCACAATAAATATTGAAAAATTTTTTATAAATACATTCAAAATGTATTAATTCTAATATTTTGATAGTTAAAAATAAAAATCCAATTGATGTTAATAATATGAGTAAGGCTAATAATACCTTTTTTTTCATACAATCAAAAACTATGATTTCATCATAGTTTTAATAATAACGATATCCATTTGAATAACTATCAAATATAGTTGTTGCAAGCCCAAGTGAATAAAAAATAATAAGTACTATGATTAATAATGCATTTATTATTATACCTGCAATAGCAAGACCTTTTCCGTTTCCATCATACTTATTAGCAGTTACTAAACCTATTATAGAAAATACTAAACCTATTGTTGAAGTACCTCCACAACATAATATAGATACTAATGATATAACAAAACCTGCAGTTGCAAAACCATTACTCTTTGGTTTAGTTATTATAGTTTGATTAATTTGTACATTACTAGTTTCAGATTTAGTACCACATTTTTCACAAAAACCATCCTCATTTAATTCATTACCACATTTTGTACAAAACTTTGCCATAATATCAACTCCTTCTACAAATAAATATATCAACTAATTTAAATATTGTCAATTACTATGTTATAATACATTTAATGAGGTTATTATGATTGATATAAAAGAAAAATTATTAAAATTACAAGATAAAGAATATAAAAAATTTCAAAATATGATATGTACTACATCTAAATATGAAATTATTGGTGTTAGAATGCCAGAACTAAGAAAAATATCAAAACAAATTATAAAAGATGATTATAAATTATTCTTGAAAGAAAATAAAATTGTATATTATGAAGAAGAAATGTTAATGGGATTAGTAATAGCAAATGCTAATATGACGTTTGACGAAACATGTAAATACTTAGAAAAATTTATAAAAATAATTGATAATTGGGCAGTATGTGATACTATATGTGCTAGTTTAAAAATAACGAAAAATAATCTTGATAAAATGTGGATATTTTTAAGTAAGTATTTAGATTCTAATAATGAATATGAAATAAGATTTGTAATTGTAATGTATTTATTATATTATATAGATAAAAAATATCTATTTAGGATATTTAATATTATAGAAAATTTAAAAAATGAATCTTATTACGTAAAAATGTCAGTAGCGTGGTTAATATCCATTGCATATGTTAAAGAAAAAGAATTAACTACTGAGTTTTTAAATAATACTCATATTGATAAATGGACATATAATAAAGCACTTCAGAAGATAATAGAGTCAAATAGAGTATCTAATGATGATAAAAATATAATTAGGAAAATGAAAAGATAATAAAAAAGGAGGTTAACTATGTTTAAATTAGTATCAAAATATAAGCCTAGTGGTGATCAACCAAAAGCAATAAAAGAATTAGTTAATGGGATTAAAGAAGGAAAAAGAGATCAAGTATTACTAGGTGCAACAGGAACAGGTAAAACATTTACTATTGCAAATGTAATAAAAGAAGTAAATAAACCTACATTAGTTTTAGCTCATAATAAGACTCTTGCAGGACAATTATATTCTGAATTTAAAGAGTTATTTCCTGAAAACAGAGTAGAATATTTTGTTTCTTATTATGATTATTATCAACCAGAAGCATATGTACCATCTAGTGACACTTTTATAGAAAAAGATGCTTCTATTAACGATGAAATTGATGAGCTTAGACATAGTGCAACATCTGCGCTTATTTCAAGAGATGATGTAATAGTGGTTGCATCAGTATCTTGTATATATGGTTTAGGAGAAAAAGAAGAATATGAAAATAAAGTTTTATCATTAAAAGTTGGAGATATTATTGATAAAAATAAGATACTAGAAAAATTAGTTGAGATGTTATATGAAAGAAATAATATCGATTTAGTTCGTGGTACTTTTAGAACTAAAGGAGACACTATAGAAATAGTTCCAGCATATTCTAGAACTAATGCATATAGAATAGATTTATTTGGTGATGAAATAGAAAAATTAATAGAATTTGATACTACAACTGGTGCAGTTATAAATCAAAAACAAACAATAACTATATTTGCAGCATCACACTTTGTAACAAGTGAAGATAAATTAAAACTTGCAATAAAAAATATTAGAGCTGAGTTAAGCGAAAGGCTTACGTATTTTAAAACAAATAATAAGTTGTTAGAATTTCAAAGATTAGAACAAAGGACAAATTATGATTTAGAGATGTTAGAAGAAACTGGTTTTTGTAAAGGAATAGAAAATTATAGTAGGCATTTGGCATTTAGAAAGGAAGGTGAAACTCCAACAACACTTATAGATTTTTTTCCAAAAGATTTCCTTTTAGTTATTGATGAATCTCATGTAACTCTTCCACAAGTTCGAGCTATGTATAATGGTGATAGAGCAAGAAAATCTATTTTAGTTGAATATGGTTTTAGACTTCCAAGTGCCTTAGATAATAGGCCACTTAAATTTAAAGAATTTGAGGATAAAATTAATCAAGTTATTTATGTTTCTGCAACTCCAGGTGACTATGAATTAGATAAAACACATGGACAAATTGTAGAACAAATAATAAGACCTACTGGATTACTTGATCCTACTATAGAAGTTAAGCCATCATCAAATCAGATTGATGATTTAATTGAACAAATTCAAAATAGAATTAGTAAAAATGAAAGAACACTAGTAACTACTTTAACTATTAGAATGAGTGAAGAATTGACTAATTATTTAAAAAATGCAAATATAAAAGTTGCATACTTGCATAATGAGGTAAAAACATTAGAAAGAATGGAAATAGTTCGTGATTTAAGACTTGGTAAATATGATGTTATTGTTGGAGTAAATTTACTTAGAGAAGGTATAGATATTCCTGAGGTATCCTTAATTGCTATTTTAGATGCAGATAAACAAGGGTTCTTAAGAAGTGAAAGAAGTTTAATACAAACTATAGGTAGAGCAGCTCGTAATGAAAATGGACATGTTATAATGTACGCAGATTCAATAAGTGATTCAATGAATAATGCTATTAAAGAAACTAATAGAAGAAGAGATGTTCAAATTAAATTTAATAAAGAACATAATATTATTCCTAGAACAATAAAAAAAGATATAAGAGATTTAATAAAGAATACAGATAAAATAAAAGAAGAAAAAATTACAAAGATATATAATAAGAAAGAAAAACAAAAAATAATGGAAAAAATAGAAAAGGAAATGATGGAGGCAGCTAGAGAATTAGATTTTGAAAGAGCAACAGAATTACGTGACATATTATTTGAAATGAAAATAGAATAAAAAAAGACTTAAAGCTTATATTTACTCTGTAGGGTCATTTTTAAGCTTAAGTCTTTTTTCATCTTTATCATATAACTCACTTAAATACTCATTTATTTCTTTTACATTTGAAACATTATTTATAAGCGTAAATGGGTAAGAAATTTCATCATTAAATCTTTTTTTATATTCATTAATATCCATATCACCATCTACAACAATTATTTCACAATCTATACCATCATCTTCTATTTTTTTAATATAATCTAGTATTTTATCTATTTTCTTCATTTTTTGATTACTATACATAATAGCACCACTATCCATGCTACTATAATAAACATCACCTAGTAATTGCCAAGCAAAAAATATT
Organism: uncultured Bacilli bacterium; assembly: GCA_947589275.1. Lineage (GTDB taxonomy): Bacteria > Bacillota_I > Bacilli_A > RF39 > UBA660 > CAG-433. The sequence continues at coordinate 13,445 of CANQAQ010000012.1, forward strand.
CTTTTTCCCATCATATGATTTATTAATTTTCTACTATAAAATAATAATATATTTTTATTTTCAGTATTATCACAAAAACTAATAAAGACATTATCATAATTGTTTAATTTTCGTATATTATCTAAATTTTGAATTAGATTTTTATAATCAATAAATTCTCCATTATCAAGAGTATTATGTATGCTTGTTATAAAAAGTAGTATTTTCATAATTCATCTCCTATCATAATATAATATTCAAAAATTTTATTTGTTCGCTACATTATTTTAAATAAATTTGATATAATAGTTTATCTAGAAGAGGTGTTTTACTATGGATAAAATAATAATAAGAGGAGCAAGAGAAAATAATTTAAAAAATATAGATATAGATCTACCAAAAAATAAACTAATAGTTATGACTGGTGTATCAGGATCAGGTAAATCATCTCTTGCATTTGATACTATATATGCAGAAGGTCAAAGAAGGTATATAGAAAGTTTAAACAGCTATGCAAGACAATTTTTAGGTGGTTCTGAAAAACCAGATGTAGATTTAATAGAAGGACTTTCTCCATCAATAAGTATTGATCAAAAGACAACTAATAGAAATCCAAGATCAACAGTTGGAACAGTTACAGAAATATATGATTATTTAAGACTTTTATATGCAAGAATTGGAGTTCCATATTGTCCTAATCATCATATTCCAATAACGAGTCAATCTATAGAGGAAATGACTAATAAGGTTTTATCATTAGATGAGGGAACTAAAATAATGGTATTAAGTCCAGTTGTAGATGGTGAAAAAGGAACACATACTGATATATTAGATAATTTAAAAAAAGATGGATATGCAAGAGTAAAAATTAATGGAGATATATATGATTTAAGTGATGAAATAAAACTAGATAAAAATAAAAAAGATACTATAGAAGTAGTAGTAGATAGATTAATTATAAAAAATGATATTAGAAGTAGATTATATGAATCACTTGAAACAGCTGCAAAATTATCAGGTGGTAAAGTAATTATAGATGTTATAGGTAAAGATAGTATAATACTAAGTGAAACATTTTCATGCCCATATTGTAATTACTCATTAAAAGAATTAGAGCCTAGAATATTTTCATTTAATGCTCCATATGGTGCTTGTCCATATTGTAAAGGTTTAGGTTTTAAGCAAAAAATAGATGAGGATTTACTAATACCAGATAAATCTAAATCTTTAAATCAAAATGCTATTCTTCCTCTTAAAAATATGGAAGATACTAATATATATATAAAAAAATTAGAAATTGTTTGTAAAAAATATAAAATAGATATGGATAAACCTATTGAGAAAATGAAAAGAAAAGATCTTGATATAATATTGTATGGAACAGATGAACCAATAAAGTTTAAGTTTGAATCTAAAAGTGGCAATGCATATAATAAAATAGAACCATATGAGGGTATAATAGGAAATTTTGAAAGACGATATAGAGAAACAAATAGTACGTTTATAAGAGCATGGTTAGAAGGTTATATGGTAGAAACAGAATGCACTCATTGTCACGGAGCAAGGTTAAATAATGATGTCCTTAATATTTTTATAAATGGCAAAAATATATATGATGTATGTAATCTAAGTATTAAAAAAATGTATGAATTTATTAATAATTTAAAATTAACTAATGAGCAAAAGCAAATATCTGAAATTGTCATAAAGGATATAAAAGATAGATTATCATTTTTAATAAATGTAGGATTAGAGTATTTAACATTAAATAGAAGTGCATCAACATTATCAGGTGGTGAAAGCCAGAGAATTAGATTAGCTACCCAGATAGGTTCTAGACTAACAGGAATTTTATATGTACTTGATGAACCATCAATAGGTCTTCATCAAAGAGATAATCAAAGACTTATTAATTCAATGCTTGAAATGAGAGATTTAGGCAATACATTAATAGTAGTTGAACATGATACTGATACTATGCTTCAAGCAGATTACTTAGTTGATATAGGTCCAATGCAGGGTGTAAATGGAGGTTATGTAGTTGCTAAAGGTACACCTAAGGAAGTTATGGAAAATGAAAATAGTATAACAGGTAGATATTTATCTGGAAAAGAAAAGATTGAAGTGCCTAAGAAAAGAAGAAAGGGTAATGGATTATATCTTGAAGTAAAAGAAGCAAAAGAGAATAATTTGAAAAATATAAATGTTAAATTTCCATTAGGTAAGTTTATATGTGTAACAGGTGTATCAGGATCAGGTAAATCAACATTAGTAAATGAAATATTATATAAACAAATTAGAAATACACTATATAAAACTAGAGAAAAACCAGGGAAACATAAAATTATAAAGGGTATAGAATATTTAGATAAGGTTGTTAATATTTCACAGGAACCTATTGGTAAAACACCAAGAAGTAATCCTGCAACATATACAGGAGTTTTTGATGATATAAGGGAAGTATTTACAAATACTAAAGAAGCAAAAATAAGAGGTTATGATAAAGGAAGATTTTCATTTAATGTAAAAGGTGGAAGATGTGAAGCTTGTTTTGGTGATGGTGTTAAAAAGATTGAAATGCATTTTTTACCAGATGTATATGTACCTTGTGAAATATGTCATGGAACTAGGTATAATAGTGAAACACTTCAAATAAAATATAAGGGGAAGAATATAAATGATGTTCTTAATATGACAATAGATGAAGCTTATGAGTTTTTTGAGAATATTCCAAAAGTAAAATCTAAACTTCAAGTTTTAATCGATGTAGGAATTGGTTATATGAAACTTGGACAAAGTGCAACTACCTTATCTGGTGGAGAAGCTTCAAGAGTAAAACTTGCAAAAGAACTTCAAAAAAAACCAACTGGTAAAAGTTTATTTATATTAGATGAGCCAACAACAGGTCTACATAGTCACGATATAAAGAAGTTACTTAAAATACTTGATAAAATTGTTGATAATGGTGATACCGTAATAGTAATAGAACATAATTTAGATGTTATTAAGAAAGCTGATTATATAATTGATTTAGGTCCTGAAGGTGGAGATGATGGTGGAGAGGTAATATGTACTGGAACACCAGAAAACATTGTACAAGAAAGCAAGAGTTATACAGGAAAATATTTAAAAGATGTTTTATAAAATATCTTTTTATTTTCTTAATGTAGTGATATAATTGTTTAAGAAAAGGATGATACAATGAAATTAGTTATTAAGAAGGATAAAGAATTAAAACTAAATAAATTTATTGATTGGGTTTTATATATGGTAGGTTATACAATTGTTTTAACACTAGTTGATAAAATATTTAATTCTTTTGATGTTGAAAATGTATGGTATGGTCTAATTGCTGTTTTAATTATTTATTTACTTAATAAAACAATAAAACCATTAATTGTAAAGTTAACAATTCCGATAACAGCGCTTACATTAGGACTTTTTTATCCGTTTATAAATCTATTTATATTAAAAATAGTTGACTTAATTTTAGGTGATCATTTTCAAATATATGGATTAGTTAGTAGTTTGTTAATTGTGATAGTAATTAGTATAATGAATTTCGTAATGGAAGAGTTTATAATAAAACCAATAATAAGAAGGTGTGATAATGAATAGAGTAGCATTTACTTTTTTAAATTTTAATATATACTGGTATTCATTATGTATTTTATTTGGTATATTAATTGCGTATTTTATAATAACTAAAGAAGCAAAAAAATATAATATTAATCATGATTTAATGGTAGATATAATATTTTATACGATAATAGTTGGTATAATAGGTGCGAGAGGTTATTATTTGATATTTAATATGAATTATTATATTAATAATTTAAGTCAAGTATTTGCAATATGGAATGGTGGTCTTGCAATACATGGTGGTATAATTGCTGGACTTATATTTGTATATTTTTATACAAAAAATAAGAATATAGGTTTTTTAAAATTATTAGATATAGTAACTCCAGGAGTTATAATTGCACAAGCATTTGGTAGATGGGGAAATTTTTTTAATGGTGAAGCCCATGGAGGAATAACTACACTTGAAACACTTAAGAATCTTTGTATTCCAGATTTTGTAATTAATGGTATGTATATAAATGAAAATTATTATTATCCCACATTTTATTTTGAAAGTATATGGTGTGTAATAGGCTTTTTAATAATGATAATAATTAGAAATAGAAAAAATATAAGAATAGGTTTTATATCAGGATTTTATTTTATATGGTATGGAGTTGGAAGGTTTTTCATTGAATCACTTAGAACAGATAGTTTAATGTTTTTTAATATAAAAGCTGCACAAATTGTATCAATATTAAGTATAATATTAGGAATAATATTAATTATTAAATCTAAAAATAATGAAAAATATAAGGAGGATTATAATGTATGATTGTGTAATAATTGGTGCAGGTCCAGCAGGTATGAGTGCAGCAGTTTATTTAAATAATGCAAATAAAAAAATAATCGTTTTGGAAAAAGATACTCCAGGTGGAAAAATATTAAAAGCAAAGAAAATTAATAATTATTTAGGGCTAGATAATATTGAACCATCTGATATTGCGTATAATATGTATAGTCAGTTAATGAATAATAAAATAAAAATTAATATAGAAAAAGTACTAAATATAAGTAAAGATGATTCAAAAATAATTATTACAACTGATAAAAATTCATATATAACAAAATATGTTATATTAGCATGTGGAAAAATTGAAAAATCATTAAATTTAGATAAAGAAGATGAATTAATAGGTAATGGTATAAGTTATTGTGCAGAATGTGATGGTAATTTATATAAAGATAAAGTAGTCTCAGTTATTGGAAATAATAATGAATCTATAAAGGATGCAATATATTTAAGTTCTATATCAAAAGAAGTAATTTATATTAATTATTCTAATGAAGAAGTTAAATTTGATCATGACAATATAAAAGTTATAAATAATCTAAAAGTAAGTGAATTAATATGTGAAAATAATATACTTAAAGGAGTAAAACTAAGTAATGAAGTAGTAATAGAAGTAGATGGATTATTTATACTTACAGGTTCTACTCCTAACTCTAAAATTATAGAAAATTTAAATATAAACTTAGATAATGGATATATAGTAGTAGATAACAATATGAAAACAAATATAGATAATATTTATGCAGTAGGAGATATAATAAAAAAACAATTATATCAAATAGTAACAGCTGCTTCAGAAGGTGCAATTGCAGCAGTAAATATAGCAAAATTAATAAATTAGGAGTGATAGTATGACTTTTTCATATAAAATAAAAGAAGAAATATCAAAAATAGATTGTTCAAAATTAGAAAGGATATCAGAATTATCAGGTATATTTACAACAAGTGCGGATATAAAAATATACTGTATAAGAATACAAACAGAAAATATAAATGTCGCAAATAGAATATTTAAAACAATAAAAGAATTATATAATGTAACTGCAAATATAACTATAAGAAAAAACTATAATTTTAAAAAAAATGAAATATATATAATTGAGATAAAAAGAGATGTATTATCAATTATAAAAGATTTAGGTCTTCTTGAACAAAATAAAATGGAATTATCTAAAGTACCAAATGAGTCTATTGTATCAGATGATGAATTAAAAAGTGCATTTATAAGAGGTTGTTTTTTAATATGTGGAAGTGTTAATGATCCAAAAACTTCAAGATATCATTTAGAATTTTTGATACAAAATGTTGAATTTGCAGATTTTTTATGTGATCTTTTAAACCAATATAATTTAAATGCAAAAGTATTAAGAAGAAAAAAAGGTTATATGGTATATATAAAAGAATCAGAAAAAATAAGTGATTTGTTAAAATTAATAAAGGCATATGAAGGCGTAATGTACTATGAAGATATTAGAATATATAGAGAAAAAATAAATATGACTAATAGAATTAATAATTGTGAGCAAGCAAATACATTTAAAAGTATGCAATCAGCACAAAATCAAATAAAGGATATAGAGTATGTAAAAAATAATGATGCATATGATATTTTAGATGACAAGATTAAATTAGTCGCAGAATATAGAGAAAAATATCCAGAAAGTTCTTTAATAGAATTAAGTGAAATAATAAGTATAGAAACAGGAACAAAAATAACAAAATCTTGTTTAAATCATAGATTTAGAAAGATAAAAGATTTAGCAGAAAGAATAAGAAATAAAGAGATTTGATTATAAAAGATTTACAAATTAATTTATAAATAAGACTTCATAATCTTATTTTTTTATGCTATAATTTATTTAAGGTGATGCTATGCTTAAAAAGGAATTTAAGACATTAGATGAGCAACTTACTATTTTTAAATCAAAAGGATTAATTATTAATGATGAAGATTTTGCAAAAGAAGTATTACTTATGGAAAATTACTTTTTCATTAATGGGTATAGACATATATTTTTAAAACAAGGCAAAAATAAAAAATTTATTGATGGGGTTACATTTGAAGAATTATATCAACTTTTTTTATTTGATAGAAATCTTAGAAATATATTATTTAAAAATCTATTAATTATAGAAAATAATATAAAAAGTATTATTAGTTATCAATTATCTAAAAAATATGGTTATAAAGAAAAAGATTATTTAAAACCGTCAAATTTTACTTTAGATCATAAAGAACAAAGACGTGTAAATGATGTAATTAACAAGATGAAAAGACAAATAAGAGTAAATGGTAACAAACATACTGCAACTTTGCACTACATAAATAATTATGGATATGTTCCTCTTTGGATTTTAGTAAAAGTTTTATCTTTTGGTTTAATAAATGAATTATGTGGAATACTAAAACCAGAAGATCAATCATCATTGTCAGAATATTATAATATTGATTTTGAAAACTTTGAAGTATATTTATCACTTCTTTCTAATTATAGAAATTTATGTGCACATGAAGATATTGTATTTGATCATAAAAGTCAAAGAGAAATTGAAGATACTAGATTTCATGAAATTTTGAAAATTGAAAAAGTTGATGGTGAATATAAATATGGTAAAAATGATATATTTGCATTAATAATAATACTTAAGCAAATGTTAAAGAAAGATAAGTTTGAACAAATGATTAATGAAATAAATAATGAAATAAATATATTTGATAATAAAGTAAATTCTATTTCAATAAATAAATTATATGATAAAATGGGATTTCCAAAAAATTACATGGAAATTTTAAATATTGATTAGGAGATGATTATTTTGAAAGATAGAAAAGTAATATTAAAATATTTTTTAGCATATGTATTTACTATTTTTAGTTCAATAGTTGCGGTAATATTATATTTAACATATTTCCCTGTAGAATCAAAGGTTATTACAGAAGAGAAAACAATAAATGAAACTAAACTTAGCGAAACTGCAATAGAAGAAGCAATCGATAATGTTTATGATTCTGTTGTTACGGTAGAATCTTATAAAAATAATTTAAATATTGGAAGCGGATCTGGTTTTATATATAAAACAGATGATAAAAATGGTTATATTTTAACAAATCATCATGTTATTGATAGTGCTGATAAAGTTGAAATAATACTTACAAATAATGAAGTTGTAGAAGTAAATATATTAGGAAGTGACTCATATACAGATTTAGCTGTACTTTCTATTCCTAAAGATAAAGTTACTAAGGTAGCAAATTTAGGTAATAGTGATAATGTTAATTTAGGTAGTACAGTATTTACTGTAGGAAGTCCTATGGGATCAGATTATAGTGGTTCAATCACAAGAGGAATAATTTCTGGTAAAGATAGAACTATTGAAACTGATGATGTTGTAACAAAAGTTCTTCAAACAGATGCAGCAATAAATCCAGGTAATAGTGGTGGACCATTAGTAAATTTAGCAGGTGAAGTAATAGGAATAACATCTATGAAACTTGCAACTGAAGAAATAGAAGGTATGGGATTTGCAATACCTATAAATGAAGCAAAAATATATGTTGAGTATTTAGAAAAGAATGAAGAAATATCAAGACCTGTTATGGGAGTATCACTTATTAATGTAACTGATAGATATAGTTTATATAGATATAATATAAGACTTGATTCATCTATTAAAAGTGGTGTTGTAATTACAGATGTTGAAAGTAATTCATCTGCAGAAAAAGCTGGTCTAAAAGGTGGAGATGTAATAATTAAATTTGATGATAATGATATAACTAATATATCTAAACTTAGATATTATTTATACCAATATAGAATAGGTGATAGTATAAAAGTAACATATATTCGTGATGGTAAAACATTACAAACAAATATGACATTGATGAAAAATTAGAAATAATTATATTTGACAATGATATTTTCATATTATATAATTTAAAAAATTAATAAATAAAAAGGGTGTGATTTTATGTCAAAAGAAAAAAAAGAAAAAAAGAATACTAGTTCTAAAGAAATATTTAAGATAATAATAATTTTAGGATTATTAGTAGTAGTTTTTGCAGTTATATTATTTTTAGCTAAGAATTTTAGAATGTCATTAGAGGATAGGTTAAATAAAAATTTAATTGAATTAGGAGAAGAATTCTATTCTGATTATTATTATGGTGATATATCTATAAATAAAACATCAGATGAAGTTTCTAAGTTTTTATCTAAATTTGAAACAACAGGAATAAGTGTGAATTTAGATACTTTATCAAAATATGATAATGAAAGAAGAAAAAGCAAAGTATCTAAATTTGAAAAAGGTAATTGTGATACTTTAAATACTAAGGTAATAATATATCCAAAAAGTCCATATGGTAAAAGAGATTATTCAATAACCGCAGAATTACATTGTGAATTTGATACAGAAGAAAAATAGTTTCGACTATTTTTTTATTTATTTTTAGCAATATTTATATTATAATAATTTATATAATAATAGGAGGATTTAGTTATGATTGAACTTAAGGGTGTAAGTAAAACTTATAAATCAAAAAAATCTAATAATACTAAAGCGTTAAACAATATAAATTTAAAGCTAGATGATAAAGGTATGACTTTTATTTTAGGTAAAAGTGGAAGTGGTAAAAGTACTTTACTAAATATATTAGGTGGACTTGATAAATATGATTCTGGTGATATGCTTATTTTAGGTAAGAGTACTAAAGAATTTACTGTTGCAGATTTTGATTCATATCGTAATACATATGTTGGATTTATTTTTCAAGAATTTAATATTTTGGAAGATTACGACGTATATGAAAATATTATTCTTGCACTACAATTACAGCAAAAAAAGATTAATGAAAATGAAATAAATGAATTACTTGATAAATTAGAATTAACTGAATTAAAGAAAAGAAAAGTAAACGAATTATCAGGAGGACAAAAACAAAGAGTTGCAATAGCGCGTGCATTAATAAAGAAACCTAAAATAATACTAGCAGATGAACCAACAGGAAATTTAGATAGTAAAACTGGAAGCCAGGTAATGGATTTATTAAAAAATATTAGTAAAAATAAACTTGTAGTTATAGTATCACATGATGAGGAATCTGCTAAGAAATATGCCGATAGAATTATTCAAGTAGTTGATGGTGAAATTGTTAATGATACTAATGATAAAACTTATAGTAATAATGATTATAAATATCAGACAATTAAATCAAAACTACCATTTAAGGATAGTATTAGATTAGGTGCAGGAAGCTTAAGACATAAGAAAATAAAATTATTTTTTACAATATTACTTACAATTATAACTTTAGGTTTTTTTAGTGCATCAGATACATTATATAACTATGATGTTAATAAAGATCATGCTAATATAATTTCTAAAAATAATGAAGAATTTATTGAGATAAAAGAGGTATATATTGATGAATATGAAAATTCAGTTCCAGTAGAAATATCAGATAATAATATTAAAAAAGTAAATTCTAGTATTAATAAAACTACGTATCCTGTTTATAAAATATATGATTCGTATGATTTTTTTAGTATGATGATGCTAGAAAATTTTAATTCAGGCACTCAGATTCCAAATATTGAACTAGAATTTATACCTACTAATAATATTAATGATATAATTAAAGAAAATATTATTGGTCGTAATCCAAGTTCAGGTAATGAAATAGTAATATCAAATTATTTAGCAAATTTTATAATTGATAAAGGAGTTACAGTATATGAAGATATTATACAAGATGAATATATAACTAATAATATCTTTAAACCAGATAGTTATGATGAATTACTAAATTCTAATTATACGTTTTATATGGGTGAAAATAGAAAGGTCAAAATAGTTGGTATAATAGATTATGATTTAAGTAATTTTGATGAATCAAAAACTTATAATATATATAATAAAATATTTGTAGATGAAGATTTTATATCAAATATTAATAATGAAAAAGTTGAAACTCTTAATAATTTTTATAACTATTCATTTTCAGGTAATAGTATAAAGGTTTATGAAGATGGAATAAGTACAAATATTAATCCAGCTACTATAATAAAAGAAATAGAGTATTATGATGGAAATACATGGAAGAAAACAGGACTATTAGATAATAATTCTATAGTAATTAATTTTAATGGATTAAATGGTATAGAAAATTATTATGATGAATTATCATCTTATACGCAAAATCATTTTTATGAAGATTATAATGAATTGGAAAAAAAGTTTTTTGCAAATTATATAAATAGACTTAATGTAATAGGTAGTACTGTTAATATGAAAGTTTATAAAGATTATTCAATGGAAAATATAATTAAAGAATATAAAGATATTAAGATAGTAGGAGTTTATAAACCAACTTATGATGATTATGGTTATTCTAGTTATCTATCTAATGATATAACAGAAGACTATATAGCAAAACCTATACAACAAGTAAGTGTTTTAATTCCAATAGATAATAATACAAATATTAATAAGATATTAAAAGATTATCCATATGATAGTAATTTAATAGTAAAAAGTACATACTCAGATGCAATTTATGGTGATGCATATTATATTAAGGGACTTAATAAATTGTTTTTGTATGCTAGTTTAGTATTTCTTATATTTGCAATCTTTCTAATAAGTAATTTTATGATCAATAGTATTCAATATCGTAAAAAAGAAATAGGAGTATTACGTGCATTAGGTGCTAGAAGTGTAGATATAGTTAAGATTTTCTTATTAGAGGGTATAATAATAGCAATTATTTCTGGTACAATTGCGTCTATTTTACTAGTTATTATATCTAATTTATGTAACAATTTATTTATAAATGAATTAGGTACCATTATAGCACCATTCTTAGTAGGATTTAGACAATTTGTTGTTATATATTTATTAGTATTTATTGTTACTTTAATCGCAAGCATTATTCCTATGATAAGAATATCAAAAATGAAACCAATAGATGCTATATTAAATAAATAATTTATAATATATGTATTATGTAATTAAAAAGATAAGTTAATATTAAAACTTATCTTTTTAGTTATTTTAATCAATATAATCACCTAATTTTGTGTTTATCATAAAATACTTTGAGGAGGAATAATTATGAATAATAATGTCAAGGTTGTTATTGATGCAGGACA
>CANQAQ010000013.1 GCA_947589275.1 uncultured Bacilli bacterium
TCTGGAAGATTATTATCTATTCATAATATAAGATTTTTAATAAGATTAACTGAAGAAGTTAGAGATGCAATTAATAATGATAATTTTTTGGAATATAAAAATGAATTTATAAAAAAATATAAAAATTAAAAAATAAATATTAATATTCTAATATTTATTTTTTTTCTTTTCTAAAGTTTATACCAATCATACTACCTAAAGTTATAGTAATAGATAATATTAAGTAATATATAATTTGCCATATATCGAAACTATGTTTAAATATTAATGATAATATTAAAAACATTAATATGGTAATTAGTGAAATTTTTACTCCTTCAAACCATCCTTTTTTTGTACTATTTTTCCCAATATATATTCCAGTTAATATAAATGTTATTATAAAACTAAATATTTTTAAAATATTATTAAATGATTCTCCAGTTATATTAAAATAGTATAATATTGTAGTTATTAAACTAAGAATTAACATAATAGAAAACATAAATAATATAGTTTTTAAATATTTCAAATTTATCACCTACTAGTAAATAATATTCATATGTATAATTTAATATGATTTAAAACAAAATAAAATAGGTGATATTATGATTTCTGTAATAATATTTAGAACTTTATTTTTTTATATAGTAGTAGTTATATCATATAAAATTATGGGTAAAAGAGAAGTAGGTGAACTTGGAGTATTTGATTTTATTATTTCAATGTTAATATCTCAATTAATTGCAATTAGTATAGAAAACTATAAAGACCCAATATGGTTTGTATTAGTACCAGCATGTATATTAGTTATACTTCAGATAGTATTTGCAAAATTATCATTAAAAAGTAATAAATTTAGAGATGCATTAGATGGAAAAGAAAGTGTAATAATTGCAAATGGTAAACTAAATTTTAATGAAATGACAAAACAAAAATATAATTTAAATGATTTACTTCTTCAGTTAAGAGATAAGGGTATAAGAACTATAGAAGAAGTTGAATATGCTATATTAGAAACAAATGGAAAATTATCCGTATTTAAAAAAAGTGACGAAAATAAAAATATATTTCCACTACCACTTATATTAGATGGTGTAATTGAAGAAAAAAATTTAAAATATATAAATAAAAATAGAAAATGGTTAATTAACGTAATAAAATTAAGAAAAATAGAACTTGAAAATATATTTTATGCATTTTATATGAATAAAGAAGTATATATTATAAAAAAATGAAACAAATTATTTTGTTTCATTTTTATTATTTGAATTAATAATTAATAATCTTTTTGGTATTCTTTTACCAGCACTATACTTATAATCTATCATTCTTATTTTTTTAAGTGTTAATTGTTGTTTATATTTTAAATTTTGATATTCATCTTTATGTATTTTTAATTCTTTTTTCTTCTTTTTATAATTATTTTTAACCATGATATATTGTTCTTTTACTTCTAATTCTCTTTTTCTTAAATTTTCTAGTTCAATTTCTGCTTGTTTTAATTCTATTTCTAATTTAGGTAATTCTAATTTTGCAATTTTTTCTTTTTCTTCATTTATTTTTGAATTATAATCATTATATCGCATTGTATATTCAATTTTTTCTTTAATTATACTTGGTTTTCTAGCAACATCTTTATATTTACCTTGACCATTATAACTTGCTAGTATTTGTTCATATTCATATTTTAATATATTTAATTCATCATAAAGAAGACTTAATTGTAATTTATCTAATTTTATTTTTTTCCTTATAGAAACGATTTTCTTTTGTAAATTAGATAATAAATCATATATCTTAATATCAAAATTTTCTTTTTCTTCAATAGTTAAGTTTTTCATATTATCACTCCATAATTAATTATAGTATTATTTTATAATATTTATTCTAATAAATCAATATTTATATATCTTTAAATGTTCTAAATAATAGTATAAATCATTTAATATAATAGGTGACTTTTATGAATATAGGATATAGTTTTCTTATTACATCACTGTCAGGACTTGCTACATTACTTGGTACTATTATAATCTTTTTTAAACATAAAGATTCAAATAAAATAATAGTATCTGCACTAAGTTTTGCATCTGGTGTAATGCTTTGTGTATCATTTTTAGATTTAATACCAGAATCAATAAGTATGCTTACAAATAGATATAAAAATTTTATAAGCATAATGTTATTTCTAATATTTTTATGTATAGGTGTATTAACATCTATGACAATAGATAAATATATGCCTGAAAATAATAAAAATAAAAGTAAATTATTTAGGGTAGGAATAATATCAATGCTTGCAATAATACTTCATAATATACCTGAAGGAATTGCAACATTTATGGCATCAAGTATTAATGCAAAATTAGGTATATCACTTGCTATTGCTATAGCTATGCATAATATACCTGAAGGAATAAGTATATCAATACCAATATATTATTCAACATTTAATAAAGCAAAATCATTTTTATATACATTTATAAGTGCTATTTCAGAACCATTTGGTGCATTAATTGCATTTTTATTCCTTAAAAGATTTATAACTGATTCATTTATGGGTATGTTATTTGCATTTATAGCTGGAATAATGATTCATATATCAACATATGAATTATTGCCAGAAGCAAGAAAATATAACAATAATAAATTATCATCATTATTTTTTATAATAGGTATTATTTTTATGAGTATTAATCATTTACTTTTTTAAATATATAGATTGACAATATAAAATATTTGTTATAATATTATTCTGGTAAAAAAAGAGGAATAATTATGAATAAATTACTAAATGAATTTGAAACTGAAAGATTAATATTAAAACAAGATAATAAGTCATATATTAATTCTATTACATATTATATATATTTAAAAAGAAATAATGAAAAAATAGGTGAAATTAATATAATTAAAAATGGAGAAATATTTTGTATGATTTATCAATATGCTTCTATGGATCACGGATACGAAGAAGAAGCAAAAAAATTGTTATTATCTAAATTTAAAAATGTATAGTTTAAAACTATACATTTTTAAATATATTTTTTACTTTTTTTAAATTAAATATTGTTACATATATTATATTTACTATAGTTGCAATTATTAATGGATATAAACCTATTTTTAAATATGATAAGATAATTATTAAACCTATTTTAATAAATATACCTATTAAAGTACTCATCATTGCTTCTTTTGCTTTATTTAGTGCTTGTAAAGTGGTTGTAAGAGGTGTTTGAATATAATAGAATATAAAAAATGGTGCAATTATTCTAATATAATTTATTCCTTCATCTGTATTATATATTAATTTCATAAAAAATTCTGGATAAATCATTATTATTATAGTAAATATAATACCTATAGATAAAGATAATAATATTGATTGTTTTATTTTTTCTTTTACATAGTTAAATTTATTATTTGCATATGCATTACTTATAATTGGAAGAGTAGCTTGACTTATTGCCATGCAAAAAAACGATGGTAACATCAAAAGTGGTATTACAAATCCAGTTATTATTCCATATTCATGTGTAATATAATCATTTGTATATCCATTTATAATAAGAAATGTAGTAAGTACTATTGGTTCAAAAAAATATCCTATTGTACCTATAATTCTAGATCCTGTTGTAGGAATTGAAATATTAAGTACATCTTTTGCTAAAGACATATCTGGTTTAATCATATCTTTTGTAATAGTTATTTTTTTTGGTAAGAAGAAATATAAAATTAAAATAGAAGTAAGTTCACTTATTATATTAGAAAGTATTAGAAATGTAATTGTAACTTCAGTACCATATTTTATAAGTGCTGGTAATATTATAATATTTAATATAATACGTACTATTTGTTCAATATTATTTGATATAACATGCGGTATCATTTTTTCTTTTCCAAAAAAATATCCTCGTATTATACCAGATAAACTTATAAATGGTAGTGTAAATCCAATAGAAATTATTGGATAGTATAATTGATCATTATGTAAAAATTTACATATAATAGGAGCTAAAAATATTATTCCTATAATAAGAGAAAATGTTATTATTATCGATAAGAAAATCGCTGAAAATACTGTTTTTTTATTATCACTTTTGTCTTCTGAAACTATTTTACTAACTGCAATAGGAAATCCCATTTGTGCAAGAGTAATAAATAAATTAAATGTAGGCATTATTAACATATATACACCTATCATATTAGTTCCAATTATTCTTGTTGTTATTATTTTAATTAACATACCAAAAATTTTAGTTAAAAAGCCACCAATAAGTAATATAAGTGTACTTTTTATAAACTTGCTTTTTTTCATATATTCTCCTTAAAAAAGTATTTATATAATAAATATATGAATTTTATCTTTAAAAAATTTAATTTTTCTTGTATAATTATAGTTGTAAATAATTAAAAAGATTAAAGGTGTATATATGGATATAGAATTTAATTCGGCATATGAACTATATAATAAAGTTTTGCCTGCTTTAAAAACAAAAAAAAGAGAATTTAAAAAAAGAGGTATTAATATAACTGAAAATGAAATATTTGAAAATTTAACAAAAATGAAATGGAAAGATTCAAAAGGATTATCATTAAATGAAGTTGTTAATGATATTTTAAATTATGAAGGTAATAGAGTTACTTTTTAGGAGGATGAAAGATGTATAATATAATTTTAATAATTTCTTGTTTACTTATTTATTTATTATTTTGTTTTTTTATTTCCAAGGTATTTAAAAAAGCAAAATTAAAGCAATATAAAGCATATATTCCAATATATAATACTATAAAATTGCTTAATTTAGCTGATTTAAAATGGTATTATATTATTTTATTACTTATAACACCAATTAATATATGGTTTTATATTTATCTTAATATAAAACTTGGTAAAAAGTTTAATAAAGGTACTGGTTTTATAGTAGGTATGATATTACTTCCAATAGTTTTTTATGCTATTTTAGGATTTGATAATAGTAGTTATGATGCTAAAACTGAATTAAAGAGTAAAACTTTAAACTTTTTATCAATTCTTGTTTGTGTACTTAGTATATTGTTAGTTTCTATATTACTAATTCCTAAAGTATTTACAAGTATTACAAAGGGTCTTGATTTAGCTGGTGGTTTTGAAATACTATATCAAATAAGTAGTGCAGAAGAAGAAAAAGAAATAACAGAAGAAGATGTTGAAAATACATATCGTACAATGCTTAGAAGAATTGATAAATTAGGTGTTTCAGAGCCTGAAATAATAATTGAAGGTAAAGATAAAATAAGAGTAAAACTTGCAGGTGTAACTAACCCAGATGAAGCAAGAGATTATATTACAGTTGCTGGTGAATTAACATTTAGAGACAGTAATGACAATAAGTTAATGGATAAATCTGTACTTGCTGATAGTGGTGCTAAAATATCTCAAGATAAAAATGGAAATCCTGCAATATTACTTAATATAAAAGATAAAGATAAGTTTTATGAAGTAACAAGTAATATAAGTAAAACAGATGATAAATTAATAGTAATATGGCTTGATTATGATAGTTCATTAGGAGATAGTTATAAAACAAGTAAGAATGAATGTGGTAATTTTGAAAATATTAATGAAACAAAATGTTTATCTGCAGCAACAGTAAGTGAAGGTTTTTCTAGTAATGTTATTATACAAGGAAACTTTACTAGTGAACAAGTAAAAACATTAGTAGATTTAATTAATTCTGGTTCTACTAATGTTAAATTTAAAGAAATATCATCTAAGACAGTTGGTTCTGAGTTTGGATTTGATTCTTTAAATAAAACTCAAATTGCAGGAATAATTGGAATTTTATTAATAGTAATATTTATGATATTAATTTATAGATTTTCTGGTTTAGTAGCATCTATTTCTATTATATTGTATACACTTTGCGTATTTACAATATTCTATTTAATAGAAGGTGTATTAACACTTCCAGGTATAGCCGCTCTTGTATTAGGTATTGGTATGGCTATTGATGCGTGTGTAATAACATCTGAAAGAATAAAAGAAGAATTAAATAAAGGTAGAAGTTTAAAAACTGCATTTATTAATGGTAATAAGCAATCATTTTCTTCAATATTTGACTCTAATATAACTACATTAATAGTTGCAATAATATTATTTGCTTTTGGTGAAAGTTCTGTAAAAGGTTTTGCTACTATGTTAATTATTAATATTATTATGACTATGTTTATAATAATATATATTAATAGATTAATAATGAAATTATTTGTTAATACTGACTTTTTTGATGATAAATTAAAATTGTTTGTTAATTATAGTGATAAAAAGTTAAATAAAACAAATAAGTTTGATTTTGTTAAACATTTTAAGAAGTTTGTATCTCTCTCAGGATTAATATTTATTATTGGTATTATTATGATGATTACTACTGGATTTAATTTTGGAATTGATTTTTCTGGTGGTTCAGATATATCAATCATATCAAGTGATAAATTAAGTCAAGATAAAATAAAAAAAGATATAAAAAATATGAATTATAATATAATTGATATAACAAAAGCAGACGATAATACAGTTTATGTTAAAATTGATAAAGTTTTAGATGAAAATGAGGTTAAGAGTACTGCAAAATATTTAGAAGATAAATATAATTCAAAGACAGAAATATCTGTAGTATCTAATGTAGTTAAGAAAGATTTAATTAAAAATGCAATAATATCATTATTATTTGCTATAATTGGTATTATTATGTATATTTCACTTAGATATAAATTTAGTTTTGCAATAAGTAGTGTTCTTGCATTAATACATGATGTATTAATCATAATATGTTTATTTTCAATATTTAAAATAGAAATTAATTCTATATTTGTTGCAGCTATTTTAACTATAATTGGATATTCTTTAAATAATACAATAGTAATATTTGATAGAATACGTGAAAATATAGGTAAGAATAAAAAGCTTGATAAAGAAGAATTAAAAACTATTGTAAATAATAGTGTTAGTGAAACATTAAATAGATCAATAAATACTACAATTACAACAATGTTACCAGTAATTACACTAATTATTTTAGGAGCAAAAGAAATATTAGAATTTGATATTGCTATACTTATTGGTCTAGTTGCTGGAGCATATTCATCAATATTTTTATCATCACAGATTTGGATGATAATAGAACATAATTCATCAAAAAAGGAAAAAAAGAAGACTAAACCTAAAAAAAGTCCTAAAAAACCTGATGAATTAATTGTTAAAGGAATAAATTCATAAAAAAGGATAGTTAAAATGAATACAAAAAAAGAAATTGAAAGTATAGATGAGCTTATAGAAGCTGTAAAAGAGTATATAGATGATGAAAAAGAAATTAATGTCATAAAAAAAGCTTATTTATATGCAATTGAAGTACATAAAAATGAAAAGAGATTATCAGGTGAAGATTATATTCTTCACCCTCTTAATGTTGCATATATATTAACAAGTTTAAATGCAGATAGTGATACAATTGCTGCAGCTCTTTTACATGATGTAATACATAAAGGAAATAGTAACATTGATGATGTAAGAGAAAATTTTGGAGATGACATAGGTAATTTAATAGAAGGTATTACTACTATTAACAGATTAAATATTTCAGTAGAAAGTGAAAATTTAATTAATTATCATAAAAAAATATTAGTAGGACTAACAGAAGATGTTAGAATTATAATTTTAAAAATTGCTGAAAGAGTACATAATATGAGAACTTTATGGGCTATACCTATTGAAAAAAGAGAAGAAAAAGCAAAAGAAACTCTTGAAATACTTGCACCTATTGCACATAGATTAGGGCTTTCATATTTAAAAGCAGAGCTTGAAGATTTATCTTTAAAATATTATAAAAATGAAGCATATAAATCAGTAGAAGAACTACTTGATAGTACTAAAGAAGAAAGAGAAAAGTCAGTAGAAATAATGAAACAAAATGTTTCAGATATACTTGTTGAAAATAATATAATATTTAAAATTAAAGGTAGAGTAAAAAGTATATATTCAATATATAAAAAATTAGAAAAAGGAAGAAAGTTTAGTGATATATATGATATTTATGCACTTAGAGTTATTGTTAATAAGGTATCTGAGTGTTATCAAGTATTAGGTCTTATTCATGCTAAATATAAACCTATACCTGGTAGATTTAAAGATTATATATCTAATCCTAAAACTAATATGTATCAATCATTACATACAACTGTATTTGGGTATGATGGTAAACCATATGAAATACAAATTAGAACATTTGAAATGGATAAAGTTGCTGAAAAAGGAATAGCGTCTCATTGGTCTTATAAAGAACAAGGTAAGAAAATTCAAAATTCAATGGAACAAAAATTACAATTATTTAGAAATATAATTGAATTAAATAGTGATGATATATCAGCAGAAGAATTTGTTAGAACTGTTAAAAATGATGTACTTGGTGAAGATATTTATGTTTATACACCAAAAGGGGATGTATTTGAATTACCAGTTGGTTCAACACCAATAGATTTTGCATATAGAGTACATACTAAAATAGGTGAAACTATGGTTGGTGCAATAGTAAATGATAATATTGTTCCTTTAAATTATGAACTTAAAACTGGAGATATAATAAAAATAAATACTAATAAGAATTCTTCTCCATCAAAAGAATGGATTAATATTGCAAGAACTAGTAGTGCTAAAAATAAAATAAAAGCATTTTTCTCAAAATTAGATAGAGAAGAAGCAATAGAAAAGGGTAAAAATTTATTATTAAAAGAAATAAGAAGAAAAAAACTTAATTTAAATATAATAGATAATAATATGGAATTAATACTTAAGGAGCTTAAGTTATTAGATGAAAAAGAATTATATTTGAATATAGGAACAAGAAAATTTTCACCTAATACAATAATAAATATTATACCTCTTGATGAGGATAAAGATAATTTTAATATAGAAAAATATGTTAAAACTAATAATAAATTAGTAGATATTAAAAATGATATATTAGTAGATGGAATAGATGAAATAAAGGTTACACTTGCTAATTGTTGTAAACCAGTTAATGGTGATGAAATTATAGGTTATATATCAAAGGGTAATGGTATTATAATACATTCTAAAAATTGTCCAAATTTAAATAATATGAATAATAGATTAATAAATGTTTCATGGGCAAGAGTAACTGAAAATAAATTTCCATCTAAAATACAAATTACAACTAATAATATAGATAATTTATTATTATCTATTATAACAAAGGCATCAGAAAATAATATAACTATAAATAGTATAAATACTACTTATTCAAAAGATAAAATAATATATGACTTAGTTATAGATGTTGAAAATACTAGTAAATTAAATAAGTATATTAATAGTATAATTAAAATAAAAGGTGTCCTTAGAGCCGAAAGAATATTTAATTAATATTCTTTTACTTTAATTAGAAAGGAAATAATTATGAAAGTAGTAATACAACGAGTTAAATCATCAAGTGTAATTATAAATAATAAAAGAAAAGAAGAAATTAGTAATGGATTAATGATATTAGTTGGAATGACATATAATGATAATGATGAGGATATAAAGTATATTTCAAATAAAATTTTAAATCTTAGAATATTTTCAGATAAATATGATAAAATGAACTATTCTATAAAAGATATAAATGGAGAAATATTATTAATATCACAATTTACTTTATATTCAGATACTAAAAAAGGTAACAGACCATCATTTAAAAATTCATTATCATTTAATGAAGCTAATATACTATATAATAAGTTATTTAATCATTTAAAAGAGTCTAATCTAATAGTAAAAACTGGAGAATTTGGTTCTAATATGCAAGTTTCATTAATCAATGATGGACCTGTTACTATAATAATAGATTCAAAGGATAGATGATTAGATGAGAAAAGTTAATTATAAAATGGTTAATATTCTTATAATTCTTTCAATAATATATGTTTTATTTTTAATGAAAGATTTATGGTTTTCTTTATTTATAAAGATTTTAACTATAATTAAACCATTTTTAATTGCCTTTTCAATATCATATGCTATACATCCATTTTTAAAATGGTTACAAAAAAGAAAAATACCAAAATATATTTCAATAATATTTATAATTATTTTAATAATTACATTTATAATATTTCTAGTAATGTCTTTAATTCCAATATTTACAGAACAATTATTATCATTATTTAATAGTATATTAAAATTTATAAATGAAATGGGTTATAAATATAATATAAATATTACTAATATTCAAACTTATTTATTAGATACATTTAACACAATTTCATTAAAAATAAGTACATATATATCAAATGGCGCTATAAATTTAGTTAATGCATCTATTAATTTTGTAAGTAATTTTATAATAATTTTTGCATCTTCTATATATTTTTTAATTGATATGGATAAAATTAGAAATAATATTTATAATTTTTTTATTAAAAGAAATAAGAAAGCATATAAATTAATAAAGGATATTGATTTAGAAACAAATAAATATTTTAAAGGATTATTTTTAACAATTTTAATTCAGTTTTTTGAATATACTATTGTATATTATATAGTAGGGCATCCTAATTTTTTATTACTTGGTATATTATCATCTGTTTCTACAATAATACCTTATTTTGGTGGTCTTATAGTAAATATAATAGCGCTTATAATAGCATCTGTAATAAGTCCTAAGTTATTTATTATAACATTAATAATATCAATAGTATTACCTAGTATTGATGGTTATATAATTAGTCCTAAAGTATATGGTAAAACGAATAATGTATCACCATTATTAAATATATTTGCAGTATTTGCTGGAAGTATATTAGGTGGTTTTATAGGAATACTTATTGCTTTACCATTATTAATAATAATTAGAACTATTTATAGATCATATAAAAAAGATATTTCTAAAAAATTAATAAAATATAGGAGGTTTTATGGCTAATATATTAACTATTATAAGGATAATTGGCACATTACCATTATTTATATCTATTTTAAATAATGGCGCAACTAAATTTAATTTTTTACTTTTTAGTTTTCTTGGATTAACAGACTTTTTTGATGGTTATATAGCAAGAAAGTATAATAAAATAACAAATTTTGGTAAAATTGCAGATGGAATTGCAGATAAATTACTAATGTTTGCAGTTACAATTGTACTTTTAATTAAAAATATAATACCATATTGGTCATTAATAATATTTATAAGAGAAATTATTTCACTTATATATAGTTTTATATATATTAAAAAAACAAAAATAATATCAAATTCTAATATTTATGGTAAAGTAAAAACTACACTTCATATAATATCTATTGCATTAGTTTTATTAATTGGAAAATGGAATATATTTTCTTCTATATTTCTAATAATTGCAATATTATTATTTATACCTGAAATAATTTTTGTAATAAGAAATCAAAATATAAAAATATGATTTAAATTAAATTTAAATCATATTTTTATTTACAAATTTCAACATAAATTGTATAATAACGACTAAATAAGGTGGTTTTATGGAAAAATTTAGTTATGCACTAGAATTTTATAAAAACAATATATTTAATATAGAAAACGATAATGATGTTAGTATTATGAAAAAAGCTATTATGGATGCTAAAAAAATAGAACAACATTTTTCTAATGTACTTAATATTGATTTACTTAGAGAAAATATAATTATTTCATTTAAATTTAATAAAAAACTTGATTGTGAAAATAGAATTAATTATATTAGAGGTATTGTATATTCTAGAAGCTATATTAACTTTAATGATGCAATTATATTTAATCAAATACTTAATAATCTATTATATCCTATTGATGATAATATATTTGACGATGATAATGATGAATTAATACATAAAAATGATTCTAATGTTTCTACAATTGATATAGATAATACTATAGATTATATTGATTATAGTGATATTATTGATATATTTAGTAAACCACCAGATAAAGTAATAGAATATTTTAAATCTAATTTTAAAAATTTTATCAAAAAGATTTTAAATCTTAAAAATGTACCAAATAATGCAAATAATAAAGAAAGAAAATATATAATTAAAGGTATGAAAGATTGGTTTACATATATTATTAATATGTTTGATGATATATATAATATATATATAGATAATCTAGAAAGAAATTGTACAGATTTAAGCTTATTTATTTAAAAAATAATGAGTAATTATTAAATTAATTACTCATTTATGATATAATAATAGATATTGGATGGTGTTATTATGATTCAAAAATTAAAGGGAACTTATGATGTATTTGGTGATTTATCTATAAAACATGATTATGTAAAAAAATTATTTCAAGCTGTATGTGAAAGTTATAATTATAGTTATATAGAAACTCCTATAATTGAAAGAAGTGAATTATTTCATAGAGGAGTAGGGGATACAACAGATATTGTAAAAAAAGAAACATATGATTTTTTAGATAGAGGTAATAGAAATAATACATTAAGACCAGAAGGAACTGCAGGTATAGCAAGGGCTATAATAGAAAATAAGTTATATACTATATTACCACAAAAATTATGGTATATAGGTTCTATGTATAGATATGAAAGACCTCAAAAAGGTAGATATAGAGAACTTAGACAAATGGGTGTAGAAGTATATGGTTCAAATAATCCTATTATAGATGCTGAAGTTATATCATTAGGATATAATTATTTAAAAGAACTTGGGCTAAAAAATATATGTGTAAGAATTAACTCAATAGGTGGTTTAGAAACAAGGAATAAATATAGAGAAGCATTAATAAATCATTTTAAGAATAATATTGATGAATTTTGCGATGATTGTAAAGAAAGGTTAAATAAAAATCCTCTTAGAATACTTGATTGTAAAATAGATAATAAAAATAAGATTTTAAAAAATGCTCCATCAATACTAGATTACTTAAATGAAGAAGAAAAAGGTAATTTTGATAAAATTAAAAAATATTTAGATATTTTAAATATTGATTACATAGTAGATGATAAATTAGTTAGGGGTCTTGATTATTACACAAATATTGTATTTGAATATGAATCAAATGTAAAATCTATTGGTGCTATAGGCGGTGGTGGTAGATATGATAATTTACTTAACGAAATTGGTGGACCATCTATTAATGCAATAGGTTTTGCACTTGGTATGGATAGAATAATAGACGTTATTAACGAAGAAAATATTACTATTCCTAAAGATAATAATTTAGATATATATATACTTACAATTAATGAAAGTGAAAATGAGTATGCTCTTGAGCTAGCACAAAATTTAAGAATGTGTGGATATAAGGTAGATTTAGATATAACAGGAAAAACTATGAAAAATAAATTTAAAGAATCAGATAGATATAATAGTAAGTATATAATTATAATTGGTGATGAGGAAGTTAAAACTAATATGTTAGTAATAAGAGATAATTTAACTAAAGAAGAAGAAAAAATAGATGTAGATAATTTAATTGATTATCTTGATACTCATATTTAAAGGATAATTATGAATAAAGTAGAAATAATTGAAAATTATATTGAAGAAATATTACCAAATCCAAAATGTGAATTAAATTATGAAAAAGATTATGAACTTTTAATTGCAGTTATGCTTAGTGCACAAACAACTGATAAAAGAGTTAATAAAGTTACAAAAATATTATTTGATAAATATAAAACATTAGAAGAACTTAAAAATGCAGATATTGAAGATTTAAAAAGTATTGTTAAAGAACTTGGTTCTTATAATAAAAAAGCAAATTATATAAAACAAATAGCAACTATTATATGTGATAATTATAATGGTATTATGCCAAGAAAAAGAGAATATTTAGAATCTATGCCTGGTGTTGGAAGAAAAACAGTTAATGTTTTATTTGGTGAACTTGAAATAGAACCTAATATAGCAGTAGATACACATGTACAAAGAGTAAGTAAAAGATTAGGACTTGCAAAAGAAAGTGATAATGTTTTTGAAATAGAAATGAAACTTAGAAAAAAGTTTAAAAGGGATACTTGGAATAAAAGACATAAACAATTAGTATTATTTGGTAGATACTATTGTAAAGCAATTAAACCAGAGTGTGATACTTGCAAATTAAAAGATATTTGTAGAAAGAAGTGAAAATATGATTGAAATAGTATTAAGTATTTATGGAGTAGTAACATTATCAAATATTGTAATGCAACAAATTAAAGATAGAATATCAATTAATAATGCAATAAAAAAACTTAAAGATAATGGATGGTATTGTAATGAAAAATATAAATTAAGACTTGGATCTTGTATTAGAAGAAATTGTAAAATAAATAATAACATGGATGAGCTTGATAAATATATAAATGAAATGGTTATTTCGTTTATACCATTTGCGCAGCTTTATAATGTTTTAATTAATATACAATATATAACTGGATATAAGAAAAATGCAACTTGTTATACTGTTTTAGAAGAAAAATGTCTAAATGATCATGTAATAGATGGATTAAAAGAAGAAATCTTAATTGGTGGATCTGGTACTATTAATCATACAGAATACACTAATAATAACGATAATATTAATGCAAAAGAGGAATCTAAAACAAATAATAAAGAGTTACATATAGAAACTAACAAATTTCAAAATCATTTAATGAATGCATTAATAAGTGATTTTATACATCTTAAAAATCAATTACTACTTTTTAAAAAAAGACTAGAAATGTTAGAAGAAGAAAAAAATGAGAGTGCTATTTTAGAACATCAAAAAATGATAAGTTTTTATGAAAATAAAATAAATGAAACGATGGAAAATGTTAAGCAAGAAATTAATACATTAGATGATAATGAAAAAGATATGTATGAAGAATTAATTAAAAAATATTTACAGTAACATAAATAAAATAACTTATAAAGGAGTTAAAACGTATGAAGAAATGTAATAATACTGATTTTAATATTAGTAATGTTAATGAGAATGTTACATTATATGGATGGGCATCAAAGGTTAGAAATTTAGGTGGAATAATATTTATAGATTTAAGAGATAGAAGTGGTATAATTCAGCTTACTATTAACCCTAATTCATCTTGCTATAATGAAGCTGAAAAAATAAAAAGTGAATATGTCCTTAAAGTAACTGGTAAAATAAAAGAGAGAACTAGTAAAAATAAAAATATTAAAACAGGAGATATTGAAGTAATTGTTGATAGTATAGAAATACTTAATGAAGCTGAAACACCTGTTTTTGAACTTGATAAAGATGATGCATTAGAAGATACAAGACTTAAATATAGATATCTTGATTTAAGAAGAGAAAGTATTAAAAATAATTTATTAACTAGACATAATATAACAATGGTTGCTAGAAATTTTTTATCTGATAATGGTTTTATTGAAGTTGAAACTCCAATACTTTCAAAGTCTACTCCAGAAGGAGCAAGAGATTATCTTGTACCAAGTAGGGTAAATAAAGGGTCTTTTTATGCACTTCCACAAAGTCCCCAAATATATAAACAATTATTAATGATTGGTGGTATTGAAAAGTATTTTCAAATTGCAAAATGTTTTCGTGATGAAGATTTAAGAAAAGACCGTCAACCAGAATTTACTCAAATAGATATGGAAATGAGTTTTGTTAATGAAGAAGATGTTATGGATTTAACAGAAAGATTATTTCAAAAGATATTTAAAGAAGTAAAAGGTATTGATATAAAGTTACCAATACTTAGAATGCCTTATGATGAAGCTATTAATAAATATGGATCTGATAAACCAGATCTTAGATTTGGTATGGAAATTATTGATGTTCATGATTTATTTGTAATAACTGATTTTAAAGTATTTTCTGATACTCTTAAAAATAATGATGATATTTCTTGTATAAAAGTTGATGGAAAAAGTAAATATTTTTCTAGAAAGAAAATAGATGAATTAACTGAATTTGTAAAAGAATTTGGAGCAAAAGGATTACCATATGTAAAATATGAAAATAATGAATTTGTAGGTGGTATTAGTAAGTTTTTAAGTGAAGATGAAAAAAGATATTTAATTGAAGATTTAAATATTAAAAATGATGATATATTATTTTTTGCTTCTGATAAAAAGGATATTGTTAAAACTTCTTTAGGTGCACTTAGATGTAAACTTGCTAAAGAACTCGATTTAATTAAAAAAGGTGAGTATAAGTTTCTATGGGTTACAGATTTTCCATCATTTGAATGGAGTAATGAAGAAAATAGATTTGTAGCATGTCATCATCCTTTTACTGCTCCTAAAGATGACGATATTGATAAATTACTTACTGATAAAGCAAATTGTTATTCTAAAGCATACGATATAGTATGTAATGGTTATGAAGTAGGTGGTGGATCTATTCGTATTCATAAAAAAGATATTCAACAAAAAATGTTTGAAGCTTTAGAGCTTACTAAAGAAGATATAGAAGAAAAGTTTGGTTTCTTTGTTAATGCATTTAAATATGGAACACCACCACATGGAGGACTTGCAATAGGTCTTGAAAGACTTACTATGCTTTTATGTGAAACTGATAATATAAAAGATGTTATTGCATTCCCTAAAACATCATCAGCAAGCTGTCTTATGAGTGAAGCACCTAATATTGTTGATAAAGGACAACTTGAAGAATTAAAAATTAGTATAATTAAATAAATATACTAGGGGGAAAATTATGAACTCAAATAAATTAAAAAGAAGTGAAATGATTAAGCTACTAAGAAATATAAATTTTTTAATTAAAAATTATAAATTTGATGAAGCAATGAATGAAATTGAAAGAATAAAAAATAAAGAGTTTTATCCTAAATTTGTAAAATCTGTTGATTTAATGGAAAGAAAACTTAATGAAAATAAAACAAAATATAAAACAGATGGTACTTTTGATAATACATATAATAAATTTTTCATTGGTGCAAAATATTTAGAATATTTTGGTGAATACTATGAATCATATCAATGTTATATGGCAGGTGCTTATTTAACTAATTGTCCATTATTTTACTATAATGCTGCAGTTTTACTTATAAAATTTAAAAAATATAAAAAAGCTTGTGAATTGTTAGAATATTATTTAAAAACTGGTTATCAATATTTAGATGAAAGTTTAATGTTAATTATTAAATATAAATGGTTAACAAAAAAAGAATATAAAGATTTAATAGTAGAACAAAATATAATAGATGAAATAAAGTCATTAATTGATATAGATTATTTAAATAAAATGAATAATAAATATATTAATTCTAAATTACCTGATGACTACTATACTAAAATTAGTAATAAACAATTAGATGATATTATAAATGAGTTTTCTACTTATAGTGCATTAGATAAAATATTATGTATTAAAAGATTATTTCAAAATTCATATATTGATATTGCAAATAACTTATTAAAAATATATAAAGGTGAATTAACTAAAGATGAATCATGTAAAAATGAATACATGGATTTAATTAATAATAAGCAATTATATATTAATCAAAGTAAACATTAGTATATAAAAATAAAGTAAAGTTTTGTCAAAAAGCTTTTCTTTTTTATTATAGTGTGTTATGATTAAGTTACCTATAGAGGACTAATCAGGTGAACATAAAACCGACTAAATGATTATAAGGGAACCAGAATTAGTAGATTGTGTTGAATACTTATATTTATATAAGGATCCTAAAATCTATTATGGGGTGCCCACCTGCACATACGTGTAGGTTTATCGTCCCTGACCTTTATAGGTATTTTTTTTATTTAATATGTGATATAATATTTCCAATTTAGGAAGTGACTAATTATGGAAAAAATAGATAAAAAAGAATATATAATTAAAGCAGAAGAATATAAAGAAAATAAATATTATTTTTCTGCTATAAAAGTATATGAAGAAGGCCTTGAAAAAACTAAAAATCCTATATTTTATCTTTATATTGGAATATGTTATTTTGAATTAGAAAAATATTATGATGCATTAAAAGTATTATTACTATATGAACTTATTGGGAAAGAAGATTTAAAGACTTGTTACTATTATATATATAATATATATGAAAAAATAGGGGAAATAAATAAAAGTAATTTGTATTGTAAAAAATATAAAAATATGTAAAGGTGATAATTATGTTTGAAAGATTAGAAAAGTTAATTGGCCATGATAATTTAAATAAATTAAATAAGGCAACTATTGCAATAATTGGTCTTGGTGGAGTAGGTGGATATTCTTTAGAAACACTTATTAGAAATGGAATACAAAATGTTATAATAATAGATAATGATGTAGTTGATATTACAAATAAGAATAGACAATTAATTGCATTAGATTCTACTATTAATAAAAAGAAGGTTGATGTTTTTAAAGAGAGAATATTAAATATAAATAAAAATGTTAATATAATTAGTTTAGATATATTTTTAAATGAAGAAAATAAAAAAGAATTATTTAAATATAATATAGATTATTTAATAGACGCATGTGATACTGTTAAAACAAAAATAATGATTATTAGAGAATGTCTAAATAGAAATATTAAGTTTATATCTAGTATGGGTACAGGTAATAAATTTGATCCTAAAAAATTAGTAATTAAAGATCTTAAAGATACTAGTTATGATCCACTAGCAAAAGTAATAAGACATGAAATTAATAAATTAAATATAACTGATAAAATTACTGTATTAACTAGTGAAGAGAAACCTATTAAAACAGGACTAAGAACACCTTTTTCATATAGTGTAGTACCTAATACAGCAGGAATATTAATTGCTGATTATGTTATTAAGGATATTATTGATTTTTAGTTTAAATAAGTATATAATAATAGCTATTTGAGAGGGGAATAGTTATGGAAAAAGAATTTAGTTCTTATCATGATTTAGTATCTTATATAAAGAATAAATTATATAAAACTAAAGGTATAATATTATTAGATCATATGAATGCAAAAAAAAGAAAATATATTCATAATCTTATAGATAACATTAAAAATATATCATCTTTTAGTATTGGTTATAATAGTACTAGAAGAATAGTTATTAGATATGATTTAAAAGAAGATAATATAGATATAAATGAACTTATTAATCTTGGAAATATTTCATATAAAAATAAAGATTATATAAATTGTATTAATATATTTAAAAAATTATTAGCAAATGGTGTTATAAATGTAAGTTTTATATATGCTAAAATTGGTTTATCATATATAAAATTAAACAATAGTGAGGAAGCACTTGATTATTTAATAGTTGCAAATATATTAAATAAAAGTCAAAATAAAAAATTTAATCTAGATAGTTTAATAAACGCTATTAATTCTGGTAATTTATATAATGAAAAAGAAGTATTAGATATGTCAGTAGAAGATTTTTCTTCATCTTTTGATGATTTTCAAATAAATAATGTTAATGAAATAATTGATTTAATAATAACTAATAAAAATACTATAAAAGATATATGTAGTAAGTATAATTTAAGTGATGAAGAAATAAATATAATTAAACTTTTAATAGCTAAAAATTATTATACAGATAGTTATTATGATATTGGAGATAGATATTTAAAAGAAGTAGAAAAAAGTAAAAATAAAAGTAAAAGAGTTAATAAATTACTTAATGAGGTAAGAAAAAATAAATTATTTTATAAAAATAGAAATAATAAATTAGAATTAAAATAAGCAAAAGATTAATTATCTTTTGCTTTATTTAT
Organism: uncultured Bacilli bacterium; assembly: GCA_947589275.1. Taxonomy (GTDB): domain Bacteria; phylum Bacillota_I; class Bacilli_A; order RF39; family UBA660; genus CAG-433. Next base: position 19,701 of record CANQAQ010000013.1, read on the forward strand.
TTTTTCTATTTTTTCATATATTTCATTTAACATTTTTTCATATTTACTAGTAAGTTTAGGTTTATAATATTTTTTATCTAATAAATTATCTGGCATATATTGTTGTTTTACATATGATCCTTTATAATCATGAGGATATTTATAAATTTTAGAATCAATTCTAATTGTTTCAGGAATAGGGTAGTTATTTCCACTTTCTATATCTTTAATAGCTTCATTTAAAGCAGAATTTGCACTATTAGATTTAGGAGATAGTGCCATTTCAATAATAGTTACTGATAAAGGTATTATTGCTTCTGGCATACCAACTCTTTCACAAGCATTTATACACGCATCAACTTTAGGACCAATACCTGGATTTGCAAGACCAATATCCTCATAAGCAATTACAGTCATACGTCTATAAATACTATCTAAATCATCTATAACAAGTAATCTTGCTAAATAATGAAGTGCTGCATTAACATCAGAACCTCTAATAGATTTTTGAAATGCACTAAGTAAATCATAGTGACCTGTTTCATCTTTATCTGAAAAAAGAGATGGTTTATTATTTATTTTTGTAACTACATCCATAGTTACATTTTTATCATTTGTACTATAATAACTTATTTCAAGTAAATTATATGCAAATCTAAGATCACCAGATGATAATTTTGCAATATAATCTATTACATCTTTTTTTATCTTAATTTTCTTTAATTCATCACTTTTAATAGCTCTATTTATTCCTATTTTTACTTCATCTAATGTAAGAGTTTTAAGTTCAAATATTTGACATCTACTACGGATTGCAGGGTTTATCTTATAATATGGATTAGATGTAGTAAGCCCAATTAAAGTAATTAAACCAGATTCTAAATATGGTAATAATATATCTTGTTTATCTTTATTAAGTCTATGTATTTCATCTATTATTAAAATAATTCCATCATACATTTTAGCTTCTTGTATTACAATTTCTATATCTTTTTTATTATTTATAGTTGCATTAAGTATTCTATATTTTAAATCTGTAGATTCTGCAATAGCTGTTGCAATAGATGTTTTTCCAATACCTGGTGCACCATAAAGTATCATTGAAAAAATCTTTTTATTATTAACAAAATTTCTAATAGGACCATCTTTACCAACTAAATGTTCTTGTCCTATTATTTCATCTATATTTTTAGGTCTTAGTTTAATAGCAAGAGGTTTATTCATATAATCACATCCATATATAATTATACTATAAATATATGTATTTATCTACTTATATTTATTTATATAAAATATGATTATTTGACAATAGTTGTAAAGTCTAATTGTCTTTTAGTTTACTAGGTAGTATAATTATAATAGGTGTTAATATGAATATAGATAATGAAATACAAGATTACATAAATTATATATCATTAGAAAGACAACTTAGTAATAATACTATTGATGGTTATAAAAGAGATTTAAGAGATTTTTTTAGATATACTAAAAAAGAATATAAGAATATTGATCAAAAAGATATAAGTAATTATATAATTTATTTAAGTAAAAATTTATCACCAAAATCAGTTAATAGACATGTAGTTTCTATAAAAAATTATTTTAAATATCTTGATAGGAATCATCTTATAAATAAAAATCCATGTTCTAATATAACTGGTATTAAAATGAAAAAAACAGTACCACATGTACTTAGTATAGATGATATAGATAAACTACTAGATATAAAAGTTAATGATGCTAAAACATCAAGAAATAAAACAATGCTTGAACTTATGTATTCTTCTGGACTTAGAGTATCAGAGTTACTTAATTTAAAACTTAATGATATTGATATTTCATCTAACATAGTAAAATGTTTTGGAAAGGGTAGTAAAGAAAGAATAATACCAATAAGTGATTTAGCTACTAATGCATTAATAGAATATATTAATGTATATAGAAAAACATTATTAAAAAATAAAGAATCTGATATATTATTTTTAAATATGCATGGAAATAAATTAACAAGACAAGGATTTTTTAAAATACTAAAAGAACTTGGTGAAGAAAAGGGCATAAGAAAAGAATTTTCACCTCATACAATAAGACACTCTTTTGCAACACATATGCTTGATAATGGTGCAGATTTAAGAAGTATACAAACAATGCTAGGTCATGAAAATATAAAAACAACTCAAATATATACACATATATCAAATAATTATGTAAAAGAAAATTATGAAAAATCTCATCCAAGAAATAAAATAGAAAGGAATAATTAAAATGAATAATGAATATTATAACTGGTTAAATGATAAGAATATAGATGATAATGATAAAATAATATTAAAAAATATGTCTAAAGAAGAAATACAAGTAGCATTTGGTTCTAAATTAGAATTTGGTACTGCTGGTATAAGAGGAATAATGGGTATAGGTTCTAGTATGATTAACAAATATACAATAGGTAAAGTAACTGTTGGTCTTTCTAATTATCTAAATAAGAATTTTAAAAATCCATCTGTAGTAATAGCATATGATACTAGAAATAATTCAAAAGAATATGCAACTAATACTGCACTTATACTTAATTATTATGGTATAAAAACTTATATATTTGATAGTGTAAGATCAACACCAGAACTTTCATTTGCAGTAAAATACTTAAATTGTACTTCAGGTATAGTTATAACTTCATCTCATAATTCAAAAGAATATAATGGATATAAAGTATATAATTCTAAAGGAGGCCAAATAGTTAATAATGAAGCTGAATTAATTATAAAAGAGATAAATAGTATTAATTCTTTTGAAACTATTAAATATGCGCCTTTAAATAATGAATTATTTAATGTTATAGGTAGTAAAGTAGATATTGCTTTTATGAAGGAAAATGAAAAAGCTATAATAAATAAAGATTTAATTACAAAATATGGTAAAGAATTAAAAATAACATATTCATCTCTTCATGGAGTAGGACTTAAATTTATTGAAGAAATATTTAATAAATATAATATTACATATAACATAGTAAAAGAACAGTGTACATATGATGGTAATTTTCCATATGCTAGTGAACCAAATCCTGAGTATAAAAAGAATTATGACCTTGCAATTAACTATGCAAAAAAAATAGATTCAGATGTTATTATAGAAACAGATCCAGATGCAGATAGGTTAGGGGTAATGATTAAAGATAAAAATGGTTATAAGCTATTAAATGGTAATATAATTGGATGTATATTTGCTTATTATGTATTAAGTAATATTAATAAACCTAATTCTTATGTAGTAAGAAGTATTGTTTCTTCTCCTATGCTTGATAGTATTGCAAATAAATACAATGTAACTGTTAAAGAAGTTCTTACAGGATGTAAGAATATAGCAAATGAAAAAGAAAATATATTAAGTTGTGGTTATAATTATTTATATGGTTTTGAAGAAAGTTTAGGTTACATGTTTAATATAGATATAAATGATAAAAATGGATTTTCTAGTACACTTATACTACTTGAAATAATGTGTTATTGTAAATCATTAAATATAACTTTAAATGAATATATTGATAATATTTATAAAGAAATTGGTTATTATATGGAAGAAACTATAAGTTTTACATATAAAGATATAAATGGACTTAAAACAATAGAAAAGTATATGGATGATTTTAGAAAAAATAAGATAAATTTTAATAACAAAAATTATATTAAAAAAGATTATATAAATGAAATTGATAAACTAAAAACAAATGCATTAAAATATACTTTTGATGATAATTCATGGATAATGATAAGACCATCAGGAACAGAACCTAAAATAAAAATATATTTAGGTGTTGTAACAGATTCTATGGATAATTCACTAAAAAAATTAGAAAAATTAAAACAAGAAATAAATAATATATTTAATTAAATATATTGACAAAATATGCATATTTATTATATAATAATCTCATTTGTGATTATGGAAGGAGAGTATTATATATGAATATTAATATGAACAACTTATTAAACAAATATTTAGAAATAACTACAAATGAAAATGATAAAATTCTTATTGAAAAGAAAAAAATATACATAAATGACTCTTCTGAGTACTATGGAGAAAGATACATAGTAACATCAAATAAATTTAATAAAAGAAATTTATATATATTAAGAGAAGTTTATTCATTAAAAGATAATAGATTACGTTATTTATATGATAAATATACTGATGTAAAATTAGTTAAAACTATTGAAAAAGATGAAAATAATCAAGAACAAGACATAATAGTAGTAGAATGTTATAGAGAAAAAACAAGTTTAATAGGTAGTATTGGAAACATAATTAAAATTAATAGTGATCTTCAAAGAGAAAATAAAAAGCATAGTACGAAAATCTTAAAACTAATATTAAAACCAATAAAAATTAAAAATAAAAAAGATAATGAAAATATAGCAGCATAAAAAAGAGTAGGGTGACTTACTCTTTTTTATTTTTAATATAATCCATAATAGAATCTATATTAGATTCTTTTAATTTAATATAAAT
>CANQAQ010000014.1 GCA_947589275.1 uncultured Bacilli bacterium
TCGTTCGACTTGCATGTCTTAGGCATGCCGCCAGCGTTCATCCTGAGCCAGGATCAAACTCTCAATAAAAAAGATTATTTAGTTTAATCCTAGTTTACTCAAAAAACATGACGTTTTACTCAGTTTTCAAAGATCATTTGCATTATGATTTTTCTCATATATTATCAAGTCTTTTTTCACAACGCATATTAAATATACCATAACAGAAATTTTGTGTCAACATTTTTTTTAATTTTTTTTATTTTTTTTGTCGAAATTTGTTTTTTACCTAAAATTGCCCATTTTTATTTAAATATGATATATTTCTACTAACAGTATATTATATTCAATTAGCAAAAAAAAATAACTATTTTTTAGTTTTATAGTTATCATATTTTTCCTTATAATATTTAATAAGATCACTATTAAATGGTAGTTCATTATTTTTATACATATTTATTAAACTATTAAGTTCATATTTAATAATTGTATCTAAATCTTTTGAATATCTCATTTTTGTTTTATGATACTCATACTCTGATTTATCTAAAATTTTGTATGTACCATCTGGAAATATTCTAAGATCTAAATCATAATCTATAAATTTTATTGTATTATTTTCTATAATAACAGGCGATGACATATTACAATAATAATATATTCCATTTTTTTTAAGCTGCGCAATTACATTAAACCATCTCTTTTTAAAATAAAAAATAATTGCAGGTTCTTTAGTTTTCCAACTTCTTCCATCTTTTTCTGTAACTTTTATCTTATTATTAGCAAATACATAATAATCATTAGTTTGATCTAGATATATAGTTTCATCCCATATTTTATATAATTCTTCATTATGTTTATAACCATGTATATTATATATATCACCTTGATTCAACTTTATTACCTCCTAACTTTAAAAAAATAAGGTTTTTTCCTTATTTCAATAATTGTATTGCCTTTTGTAATTGGTCATCATTATCATATGAAGGAGATAAATTATAATTTTCAGATAAATCAACATCATAATCAGGTTTAATTCCCTCTTTATCTATACTATTACCATTTGAAGTCAACCACTTTTCAATAGTATATTTTATCATAGTTCCATTTGATAAATCTGTAGTTGTTTGAACAGTCCCTTTACCATATGTATTTTTACCAACAATTTTAGCACCATATACTTCTTTCATTGCTGCAGTCATTATCTCTGATGCTGAAGCACTATTTTCATTAACTAAAATAACAATATCATAATCTCTTTTACTATTTGACGTAGCTTTGTAATCTATAATACCATTTTGTGTTTGAATTTTATATATTACATTACCTTTATCTATAAATATATCTAGCATATCTGTAACTGTTGTTAAATATCCACCGCTATTATTTCTTAAATCAATTATTAGTGAATTTATACCATCATTTTCTAATTTATTAAGTGAGTTTAAAAATTGTTTATATGTTTTGTCACCAAATATACTAACGGCAATATAACCTATGTTCTTTTTATCATATTTAAATGTATCAGAACTTACTGAATATAAAGTTACATTCTCTTTAGTAATTTTATATGTTTTTTCTTCATTATTTCTACTTATAACTATATTTACAATTTTAGATTTTCCATTTTTAATAGCATTAGCAACATCAGATGCTGTTTTATCCTTAGTACTTTCGCCATCAACTTTTATTATTAAATCCCCTGTTTTTAATCCAGCTTTAAATGCAGGTGATTCATCAAATATTCTTGATATTGATATTGATCCATCAATATTTTTAGTAATTTCTGCACCTATACCATAATATGATCCAGATAATTCCAAATCAAATTGTTCTTTACTTTCTTTATCAAAGTATACTGAATGTTCATCACCTAATGATTCCATCATTCCATTTATAGCACCATCAATAAGGGTATCATCATCAACTTTATTATAAAACTTATTTTTAATTTCATAATAAGTTTCATATAAAGGTTCAAACTTACCATATGAATATGATAAAGTATTGTTATTATTTTTACAATTAGTATCTTTTATAAATATAGTTATTAAAGAACCTAATATAAGTGATGAAAATATAATAATTGCCTGTTTTATATATTTTCTTACATTTTCTAATTTCATATAATCACTCTTTTCTATAAATAAATAATATCATAAAATAAATGAATATAAAATATTTTTTATTCATTTTTTAAAATTGATTTTATTTCATCTTCACCTTCAATATATTTAACTACTTTAGAATTATCTATTTCAATTAATGTTGGACTTATTATCTTTAAATCACTATATGTAGTAGGATTTTTATTACTATCTTTTTCAGTAATATATTTAGAATTTAGCTTATTAGAACTATCAACTTTATATATAGGTATAGAATTATCCATAATACTATAATTTGATATATACGTTGGTAAAATTGTTAGCTTACTATCAAAATCATATATAATAACATAATATTTACTATCTTTTTGATCAAATATTTGACCACCAGTTATTATAGAATTATCAAATGATACTTCTTCATTTTTATTATCATCATTAGATTTAGTATCATTAAAGTTTATTTCTTTAGTAACAAATATAGCAATTATTACATAACATAAAATTAATATAAGAATTATAACAGTAAGACTTGTTACAAATTTATAAAATCCATCTTTCTCATTTATCTTAGATTCATTTTTCTGATTTCTTTTAATATTTTTTATAATTTGTTTTTTTGACATGTATTATCACCAAAACAATTATATCACATTTTTATAAATAATAACATAAATCTTATCTCAGTTATCTATAATCAATTATGTTTAATAAAAAATAAAAGTTCATATTGAACTTTTATTATTTCATAACAGGTATAGAACTTATTGATTGTGCAACTTCAATCATTTCTTGCATTGTTAAGTTTTCAGATGCTATATAATATTCTATTCCATTTGATATAAAATTTACTGAAGTTTCTGATAATGCACCAACTGTATCCATTAATATAGTTGGTTCTCCATATACTGGTATTATTTCAAATTCATCAGCTTTACTAACTGTTTCTTCTACTAGTATAAATGGTGATTCTCCATCGAATGTTAATATAATTCTTTCTCCTTCTTCTTTACTTACAGTTTCCTCAGTACTTAAATAAGTACCACTTGGCAAATACATTGGATATACTGTATCTTCTAATATTGAAGTTTCTTCGTCTATATTATCAGTATTTTTATTTAAGCTATTATCAGTATTATTTGAACTAGAGTTTTTATCAGTATTATTTGAGCTAGAATTTTTATCAGTACTTGTTTTATCATCTGTTTTATCAGTATTTGTTTTGTTATCTGTCTTATCATTATCATCTATATCTACTGTCTTCATATTTTCACTTGTTGAAAAATACTTATTATTAAATGTTGCATTCATATCTATACTGTCAAATATCATTTTTATTTGTTTATTACCAGAGTCATCAAATACTTCGATTTTTTCAAAATTTAGTTTTTTATCCATATATATTTTTTGATTAACTAAGTTTTTATTATTTGAATAACTTATTTTAACATTTAATACATATTTATTATTTTTTTCTTCTAGTTTTATATTTTCATCTTTATTAATGTCTGTTAGTAATGATTGTAATATATATACTTGTGAATTATTTTCTGGCCAATTACTTTGAAATTTAAAACTTTTATTTAATGATGGTGTTAATACATATACTCCATCTGCATTTCTTAATATTATTTGCTCATGATTATTTAATTGATTTGTTAGACTAACTCTATAATTATCATTTTCATAAGATGATTCTACATCATATGTATATACATCTTCTCCATTATAGATTTCCATAGTTCCTTCAATATGATATCCAGTTGTAGCATTTATTTTTTTATTTAAATCTTTAACAATTGTTTTTTCGTTATATTTACCACAACCAGTCAAAAGAAATAAACTTAAAAATAATGCTGTTAAAAATATTTTTTTCAAAATTTCACCTCTTCTTTATATTTCAATTAATTATATTTTAAAAATATATTAAATATTCACGAATAATTTTATTTTTTATGTTTATTATAATTAATGAAATTAAATAAAAGGAGGATTATAATGAAAGCATTACAAGCTATCGCGTTAACATTAACAATAATTGGGGCAATAAATTGGGGACTTATAGGATTATTTGACTTTAATTTAGTTGCACTTATATTTGGTGGAGTTGATAGTCTATTTACCAAAATCATATATATAATTGTTGGTATATGTGGAATAATAAACCTTAAATTATTAATTGATGTTATACAAGATAATGACTAAAATATAGATTAAAATCTATATTTTTTTGTATTCAACATTACTTAAATATAGCCCTTGGGGTTTTGCAGTAATCTTAACAAGAGATTTATCTTTAGAATTTATCATTTTAACAATATCATCTTTAGAAAGTTTTCCTTCGCTAACCATTATTAATGTTCCTACCATTTTTCTTACCATATATTTTAAAAATCCACTACCTTTAAAAGTAATTATTAGATAATCGCCATTTTCTGATATATTAGCGTCATAAATCGTTCTTATACAATTTTTACTTATATCATCAATAGATGAAAATGTTGTAAAATCATGTTTACCAATAAAATATTTAATAGAATCTCTCATTTTATCTATATTTAACTTTTTACAATATTGGTAAACATAATTTCTTTCGATTGGATTATACTCTCCCATATTTATTTTGTACATATATTCTTTTGATAATACCATATATCTTGCATGGAAATTATTATCAACTATTTTTGCACTTTTAATATATATATCATCTGGAAGTAAACTATTTAAAGCAGATTTTAATTTATATTCTGTTATATTTACATCAATATCAACATGTGCATACTGATTAAGTGCATGAACTTTTGCATCTGTTCTACCTGATGAATGTAGTTTAGTTATTTTTGAATTATTTATAAACTTTAAAATTTCTTCTATTTTCCCTTGAACAGTATTTAGTCCTTTTTGTTTTTGATATCCATTATAATTTGAACCATCATAAGAAAAATTTATTAAAAATCTAGTCATATATTCACCTTAATTCCCTATATATAGCTTTTATTAATTCATTTATACTATCATTATTTCCTAAATCAATATTCTTTATATTTTTTATTTTTTCCTTTATTTCAATAACAAGAGGTTTCATTACAAGTGGATTATTAAGTACATCTTTGTTTTCAAAAACTTTAAATTTATCTGATGAATCTAAAATCTCATTATTATATAAAATAATTAGATTATCACAAAATTCATAAATAATATCCACATTAGATGATGTTATTACTATAGTTTTATTATAAAATTTTTTAAGTTTTATTAGTAATTTAAATAATTTTGTTCTAGATTTTGCATCAAGATCTTCAATTATATTATCTAAAATAATAAGTTCTGGATTATATATTAGTATCTGTGATAAAATAACTTTTATTTTTTCACTTTCACTTATATCAAATACTGATTCTTTTAATATTGATTCACTTAATCCAACCATTTTTAATACTTCTATTATTCTTTTATTAATACTATTAATTTTATATTTATATTCTATACTTTTTTTCTTAATAAATTGTTCAACCGTCCCATAAAGCATATCATCAAATGAAAAATTAGAAATTATTCCTATATTACTATAAGATATTTTTTTATCATATATAATACTACCTGAAACTGGTTTTAAATAAGAACCTATAAGAAGTGATAAATCCGTTTTACCTGAACCTAATGGACCAATTATACCTGTTATTTTATTATCATCAATTTTAAAATTAATATTATTAAAATTTTTATATTTTACATTATCAAAAATTATTTGCATATCTCTAACACCATATCTTCTACTGTAAATGATGATCCTTTAACTAGACCATATAAACTTAGTTTATTATGTAATTCATAATTAATTGGTATATTAAGACCAATTAGTTTAAGAAGCTTTTCTTCTTTGAATACTTTATCAGGTGATCCATCTAAAATTATACAACCATCATTTATAATTACTAATCTATCTGAAAAAATTGAATCCTCAAGATCATTTGTTGTAAGAATTATTGCAAAATTATATATTGATTGATATTTTTTTAATAATCCAAGAAATTCAATTTTTAAATATCTATCTAAATAATTAAAAATATTATCTAAAAGTAATACTCGTGCGCCTTTTATTATTGCCTTAATTAAGCATAATTTTTGTTTTTGTATATAATTTAATACTTGTGGTGATAAAGATATATAATCTATCAAATTAAATTCCTTTAAAAGTTTTTTTATTTTATTTATATTTTCTAAATTATCATTTTTAATCTCTAAAATTAATTCATCTAGTATAGTTTTAGAATAATATTTATTTCTTTTTGAAAAAACACAGATCTTTTTATCAATAATTTCTTTATTTTGAGAATTAATAAAAACATTATCAATTGATATAATATTTTCAGTAATAATATTACCCGCTAGTAATTTTATTAGTGTAGTTTTACCTGATGAATTACATCCTGCAATTGTTACAAATTCTCCTTCATTTATATTAATACTAAAATTATTAAATATCATTTTTTTATTAAATAAATATGTAAGATTATTTACATTAATCAAATTCATACTACCACCACTTAATATGAGTATTATTATACAATAAAAAAGAAAAAAAAGAAAACTAATTTTTAATAGTTTTCTTTTTATGAATACATTTTGATACTTTCTTCTATAGAAGTTTTAAATAATTTAGATAATTCACTATTTAATTTACTATCATTAATATCTGAAATTTTTATTTTTTCATTTTCTTCTTTTATACTAACAATATTAATATCAGTTTCATCATCTATATTTAATATTAAAGAATAATTATTATCCTCATATGATATTTCCTCAAGTACAAAATATTTTTTATTATTGTCTAAAGTTATTATTTTATGATTTATACTCATATTAAACACCTTCCTTAATCATTTTATCTAAATATTCAAATACTGAAGGAAGTATTCCACTTGATGAGAATATTTCACTAATTTTATCATCTGAAACTGTATCTTCATTTATAACTTCATAAGAAGAAGCATCTGTATTATTAATATCTAAATCTAAACTTAAATCTACTGTTGGTGTTATATCTTCAGTAAGTATATTTGTATCATTTTCTTTTTCTTCTTCATTTGAATTCATAAAATCAAGATTTAAATCTAATGGAATAATATTATCTAAATCATTAGCATGTGTCTCTTCTGGTTCTGTTTTATCTTCAATAACACTAGGTATTTCTATTTCAGTATCATTATTAATATCTAGTGGTGAAACTGTTACTTCATCTAATAAACTATTAATTTTTGTATCTGAATTACTATCTAAATCGTTATAAGAATCATCAGTATTATTTGGCATAGCAACATTTAATGCTTCTTTTAATTCTCTACTTCTTTCTTCTTTCATATCATCCAATGTTTCTTTCATTTTTGATAATTCTTCTTCTTGAGCTTTTTTTAGATATTCATTATCACATACTTTAATAGCAGCTTCAATTGTAGAAATTTTCTTATCATATTCATCAATTGTTGAACTAATTTTTTTACTATATTCAACTTTTGTTTCTTCAGTCCTATTCTTAGCATTTGATATTTCTTTTAAATCTTTTTCTAATCCACTAATATTTTCTGAAATTTGAATCATATCTTGTTTTATTTCATCAATTTCATCTGCAATTTTTCTAATATCATCAGTATTAGCATCATGAGTTAACTTATCTCTTAATGAATCTTCTTTTTCTTTTAATTCAGCACTTTTATCTGATAATTTATTTTTTTCTATAGTTAATTCATTAATTTTATCAGTAAGTTCTTTTGAGACACTTTCATCTTCTTTTAGATATTCTTTTATTTTTTCGTTTTGTTGTTTTTCTGCTAGCTCATCAATATCAATTATCTCTTCCATCACACACGCACCTCTTATTCTATCTATAAGTATACCAATTTAAAAGAGTAAAGTCAATGATAATTAGTCTTTATTAAAAAAAAGATGCATGTTATTATACTAATTCAAGTATAACAACAAGTGCATCATCACCTTTTCTTTCCTGTAATTTAATTATTCTAGTATAGCCACCATTTCTTCCTTCATAACGTTTAGCTAAATCATTAAATAATTTTTCAACTACTTCTTTATCATTATGAAGAAATGCATATGCTTTTCTTCTTGAAACTAAATCACCCTTTTTTGCATAAGTAATCATTTTGTCTACAAATTTTCTTACTTCTTTTGCACGAGTTTCAGTAGTTTCAATAGACTCATTCATTATAACATGCTTAGTTAAATTTGCAAGCATAGCACGTCTATGCTTATTGTCTCTACCTAATTTTCTATAAGCCATTTTTTATCCTCCTATTAATCATCGTTTCTGAAAGATAATCCCATTTGTTTAACTTTATCTAAAACTTCTTTTAGTGATTTCTTCCCTAGATTTCTAATTTTCATCATATCGCTTTCTTTTCTATTAACAAGATCTTGCATAGTATTTATTCCTGATCTTTTTAAACAATTATAAGCTCTTACTGAAAATTCCATATCATCTATTGAAGTTTCTAAAGCTTTAACTTTTGGATCTTCATCTTGTTCTGCCATAAGACCTGTTATATCTGCAATTTCATTAAGTTCTGTTAATATTTGAAGATGTTCTATCATTATTCTAGATGCTAAAGCGATTGATTCTTCTGGTTTCATAGAACCATCAGTCCAAACTTCTAATATTAATTTATCATAATTTGTTGCTTGTCCAACACGGGCATCTTCAACATAACAATTTACTCTTTCAATTGGTGTATAAGAAGAATCTATTGCAATTGTTCCAATTTTTGCATCCTTTAATATTTTTTTATTTTCTTCTGCTCTAACAAATCCACGACCATTTGATACAGTCATTTCCATGTTCAAGCTTCCACCTTTTACTATAGTTGCAATTTCTTGATCCTTATTTATTATTTCAACATCAGAAGGACATTCTATATCACCAGCAGTAACAACTCCTTCTTTACTTGTTACTAATTTTATAATTTGATCTTCTGTACTATGATTTTTTACAACTACATTTTTTAAATTTAATATTATTGATGTTACATCTTCCATAATACCATCAATTGTTTGAAATTCATGCATTACTCCTTCAATTAATACTGAAGTTATAGCACTTCCTGGTAAACTTGATAACATTATACGTCTAAGAGAATTACCAATAGTTGTTCCAAATCCTCTTTCAAGTGGTTCTATTTCAAATCTACCATAGTTATTATTTTCAACATAATCTGTTACTTTGAATTGTGGTTTTTCAAATTTTATCATAAACACACTCCCTTAATTTATTTTATTACCCACGTGGGCGTTTTGGTGGACGACATCCATTATGTGGAATTGGTGTTACATCAGTTATTGATGCAATTTCAAGTCCAGCAACTTGAAGTGAACGAATTGCAGCTTCACGTCCAGAACCAAGTCCTTTAACCAATACATCAACTTTTCTCATACCTGCATCATAAGCTACTTTTGCAGCTGATTCTGATGCCATTTGAGATGCATATGGTGTTGATTTTTTACTTCCTTTATAACCAATAGCACCTGATGATGACCAACTAACTGTATTACCATCTTCATCTGTTATAGTTACTATGGTATTATTAAACGTAGCTTGAATGTGTACACATCCAACTGGAATATTTTTCTTTACTTTACGTTTTCTTGCTTTATAAGCCATTTAAATAACCTCCTTTATTATTTACTATTTCTTTTTATTTGCTACTGTTTTACCTCTACCCTTACGAGTTCTTGCATTACTTCTTGTACTTTGTCCTCTAACAGGTAAACCTTTTTTATGACGAATACCTTGGTAAGAACCTATTTCCATTTTAGTTTTAATATTTAGATTAACTTCTCTTCTTAAGTCTCCTTCAACTAGATGTTTATCAATTTCTTCACGAATTCTAGATTGTTCTTCACTGGTTAAATCTTTTGCTTTCTTATTAATGTCTACACCAGCATTTTTTAATATCTGATTTGATAGACTTCTACCTATTCCATAGATATAAGTTAATGCTATTTCGATTCTTTTTTCATTTGGTAAATCTACACCCTTGATACGTGCCATTATTTACACCTCCTATTAACCTTGTCTTTGTTTGTGTTTTGGGTTACTACAAATAACTCTAACAACACCTTTTCTTTTTATTACTCTGCATTTTTCACAGATTGGTTTTACTGAAGCTCTAACTTTCATAATATACCTCCATTATCTTTTATTCCATATTATTCGCCCATGTGTTATATCAGAAGGTGATAATTCTATAACTACTGTATCACCTGGTAAGATGCGAATGTTATTCATTCGTATTTTACCAGAAACATGAGCTTCTACAGTATGTTTATTTTCTAGTTCTACTTTAAACTTACCACCTGTTAAAACATCTATTACTTTACCTTCTACTTCAATTACATCACTTTTTGCCATTTTCACACTCTCCTGTTAATATTTCTGGTTTATCATCAGTAATTAATATTGTATGTTCAAAATGAGCAGCATTACTACCATCATAAGTTCTTATGGTCCAATCATTATCTTCAACATATATATTTTCTTTACCAAAAGTAAGCATCGGCTCAATTGCAATAACCATACCTGGTTTTAATAATGGACCCTTACCTTTTTCACCATAATTTGGAACATTAGGATCTTCATGTAAATTAGTTCCAACTCCATGGCCTACAAGTTCACGAACTATTCCTAAATTATGTTTTTTAGCATATGTTTCAATAGCATTAGATATATCTCCAATTCTATTTCCTTTTACTGCCATTTTTATTCCTTCATACAAAGATTTTTCTGTATGTTCCATTAAATATTTATCATTATCACTTACATTACCAACTACATATGACCAAGCAGAATCACCATGATAACCTTTGTAACATGCTCCAATATCTATTGATATTATATCACCATTTTTTAATTTATAATTACTAGGTATTCCATGAACAACTTCATCATTTACTGAAGTACATAAAGTTTTAGGAAATCCTTGGTAACCTTTAAAAGATGGTGTTGCATCTTTACTTATTATAAAATCTTCAGCAAGTTTATCAAGTTCCTCTGTAGTAATACCACTTTTTATAAATTTTTTTAAATACTGATGAGTTTGATAAACTATAGATCCTGCTACTCTCATAAGTTCTATTTCTCTTGGAGATTTAATTGTTATCATTATATCATCTCCTTTAATATACTATCTACTTGATTATATGCTTCAGCTATATCACTATTATTATTTACAACATATAGTAATCCTTTTTTATCATAATAATCAATTAAAGGTTTGGTCTTTTCCAAAAATATATTATACCTTGTATCATAAATTTGTAAATCATCATCTTTTCTCTTTGATAATACTGAATTACAAACATTACATTTATTATCTACTATTTTATCATTTTTTTTATTATAAACTGAACCACAATTTTCACAAATTAGTCTATTTATTATTCTATCTTGTGCGATTTGTTTTTCAACATTTATATATATAACTTTTAATAGATTTATACCTAATTCATTTAAAAGTTTTTCATATCTAACTGCTTGATCAATAGTTCTAGGTGTTCCATCCATAATATAATCTTTTTTTTGAATTATTAACCTTTCTTTTAATAATTCAAATAATATATCATCAGATATAAGAGTTCCATTTGATAAACAATTATTTATTTGTGTTTCATATTCTGGATGATTAATTAATCCTGCTTTAATTATATCACTTGCTGATATATGATCTATATTATATTTTTTTTCTATATATTCAGATATTGTTCCTTTTCCAGCTGCTGGAGCTGAGAATAAAATTATACAATTCATATTAAAATCTACCTTTGTATTCTTTTTGACTTAATGTACTTTCAATTTGCTTATATGTTTCAAGAGCTACACCAACAACAATAAGTAAACCTGTTCCACCAAGAGTTATATTTGCATTTTCTACATTTGAATAATTTGCAAATAATATAGGCATTGCAGCTATTATAACTAAAAATATACTATCAAATGTTGTTATTCTAATTAATACACTTTTTATATAATTTTTAGTTTCAGTACCTGGTCTAATTCCAGGTATATATCCTCCATTTTTTTGTAAATTAGACGATATTTCATCTGGCCTAAACTGAAGCAATGTATAAGCATAAGAGAAAAATACAATTAAAAGTAAATATATTATAAGACCGGTTACAGTATTATAATTAAAATAATTATTTACAAATTTTATATATCCTTCATTCTTAATAAAATTTGCTAATGTTTGTGGTATTGCAATTAATGTTGAAGCAAATATTACTGGCATAACACTTGCTGCATTAATTCTAAATGGTATATATGTTTGCTTAGCACCATATGCACTTGTCGTTTTATTAGAATATTGTATAGGAATTCTTCTTTCAGACTCTTGAATAAATACAACACCAACAACAACTGCAACATATATTGCTACATATATAATAAATGTTACTATTCCAATAAATAGGTTATCATTATCAAGAACAAATGTCTTAAATGCCTCACTCATCATATATGGTAAAGTAGCAACTATACCTGACATGATAATTAATGATAAACCATTTCCTACACCTTTTTGAGTTACTTGATCACCTATCCATAATAGAAATGCTGTACCAGCTGTTAAAATTATTGCAACTCTAATATACTCAAATGCATCTGCAGATGTCCCAACTATTCCAACTGATAATATAAGTCCTTGAATAAATGCTATAAATATTCCTAAATATCTTGTTATACTATTTAACTTTTTTCTACCAGTATATCCTTCTTTTGCTAAATCTGAAAAATAAGGTATTATATCCATAGAAAAAATTTGAATTATTATTGATGCACTTATATATGGCATAACACCTAGTCCAAATATTGAACCCCTTTTAAGTGCACCACCACCCATGGCATTTAAAAGTTCAAGGAAACCTAAATCATCATTTATAGAATTTGTATTAGGAATTTTTACAGTTGTTCCAATAATAAATATTGCTAAGGCACCTAGTGTGAAAAGTAACCTTTTTCTTAAATCTTTATTTCTAGATGCAAAGATTTGCTTAAATGTAGCAAACATCTTAAATCACCTCTGCTTTTCCACCAGTCTTCTCAATTTTTTCTTTTGCCAACTTAGAAAATGTAGTAGCTTTTACTGTTAATTTTTTATCTAAATTACCATTACCTAAAACTTTAATTCCATCTAGTTGTTTCTTAACAAGTCCCATTTCTTTTAATATTTCTGGTGTTATAACAGCACCATCTTCAAATTTATTTAAATCACTTACATTAATTACTGCATATCTTGTTCTAAATTCATAGTTGTTAAATCCTCTTTTTGCAACTCTTCTAAATAATGGATTTTGTCCACCTTCAAATCCAAGTCTTACTCCGCCACCACTACGAGCGTTTTGTCCTTTATGACCTCTTCCTGAAGTTTTACCATTTCCACTACTTGTTCCTCTACCTAGTCTTTTAGAATCTTTAATTGATCCTTCATTATATTTTAATTCATGTAATTTCATTATCCTAAAATCTCCTCTACACTTTTTCCTCTTAATTTAGCAACATGAGCTGCTGACTTTTGACCAAGTAAAGCATTCATAGTTGCAGTTGCAGTATTAATTTTAGTATTTGAACCAAGTGATTTTGAAACAACATCTTTATATCCAGCTAGCTCAAGAACTGTTCTAACTGGACCACCAGCAATTATTCCAGTACCAGCTTTTGCAGGTCTAAGTAAAACTTTTGCAGCTCCACTTGTACCAATTATTTCATGTGATATTGTACGTCCATCAACAATTTCAATTTTATGAACATTTTTAACAGCTTGCATTCTAGCTTTTTTTATAGCTTCTGTAACTTCATTAGATTTACTAGAACCTATACCAACTCGTCCCTTACCATCACCAACAGCAACTGTTGCTGAAAAGTGTAAGTTACGACCACCTTTTGTTACTTTAGTAACACGACGAAGATCAACAACTTCATCATTGAATTCATCTTTATTACTACGTGGGTTATTAAACTTTTTTTCCATCATTTACCCTCCTTTAGAATTCTAATCCATTTTCACGTGCTGCTTCAGCAAGAGCTTTTACACGTCCATGATATAAGTATCCACCTCTATCAAAAACTACTTTTGTAATTTTAGCTTTTTTAGCTTTCTTTGCAATTGCTTCACCAACTTTTTTAGCTGCTTCAATATTACCACCATTAGTTAATTTTAATTCTTTATCCATAGAAGAAGCACTAACTAAAGTATAACCTTTTTCATCATCAATAATTTGAACAGTAATATGTTTAGCAGATCTAAATACGTTTAATCTTGGAATATCTTTTGTACCACTTATATTTTTTCTTACACGTTTATGTCTTGCTTCACGCGCTACATTTCGAGATACTTTTTTTATCATATATAAGATTCTCCTTTTCTACTATTTAGATGCTTTCTTTCCTTCTTTACGACGGACATATTCATCTTTATATCTAATACCTTTTCCTTTATATGGTTCAGGTTTTCTTATTTTTCTAATATTAGCAGCAAATTCACCAACTAATTCTTTATCAATACCTTTGACTATTATTTCAGTGTTGCTTACTAACTCAACTTGAAGTTCTTTTGGAATCTCAAGTTCAACTGGATGTGAGTAACCAGCATTTACTACTAAAGTATTGCCTTTTAAAGTGAATCGATAACCAACACCGATGATTTCTAGTCCCTTAGAGAAACCTGAATTTACTCCTTCAATCATATTAGTTATTATTGCATTAGTTGTCCCATGCATTGCTTTTGTTTTTTTATCTTCATTTAGTCTTTCAACTGTAAGAGTGCCTTCACTTATATTAACTTTTAAATCTTTAACTACTTCATAAGATAATTCACCTTTTGGCCCTTTAACAGTAACAATATTGTCATTGCATTCTACTGTAACACCAGTAGGAATTTTAATAATCCTGTTACCAATACGACTCATATTTAAGCCTCCTTACTATATTTTTATTACCAGATATATGCTAAAACTTCGCCACCAACATTTTGTTTACGAGCTTCTTTATCAGTCATAACTCCTTTTGATGTTGATATAATTGCTATCCCAAGTCCATTTAATACTCTTGGAATATTATCAGCCTTTGCATATACTCTAAGTCCTGGTTTTGAAATACATTTTAAACCAGAGATAACTCTTTCCTTTTTTTCTGAATACTTTAAAGTTATTACTAATGTACCTTGTACATCATTTTTTTCTTCTTTAAAATCTTTAATAAAACCTTCGCTTTTTAATATACTTGCTATTTCTACTTTCATTTTTGAAGTAGGCATTTCAACTGTTTCATAACGCATTTGATTAGCATTACGAATTCTTGTAAGCATATCTGCGATTGGACATGATACTACCATAATATCCTCCCTTCACTCTACCAACTAGATTTTTTAATACCTGGTATTTGGCCATTATATGCTAGTTCTCTAAAGCAAATACGACAAACACCATATTTTTTAAGTACTGAATGTGGTCTACCACATCTTTGACAACGAGTATACTCACGAACTTTGTACTTTTGATTTTTTTGTGATTTTACAACCATACTTTTCTTTGCCACTTTAATATCCTCCTATTATTTTCTAAAAGGAATTCCGATTTCATTAAGTAAATCAAACGCTTCCTCATTAGTCTTTGCTGTTGTAACAAAAACTATATCCATTCCACGACTTTTTACAATGTTATCGTAGTCTATTTCTGCAAAAATCATTTGTTCCTTAATTCCTAAAGTATAATTACCTCTACCATCGAAAGCTTTTGGAGAAACACCTCTAAAATCACGTACACGTGGTAGTGAAATTCTTATTAATTTTTCTAAGAATGTATACATTTTTTCACCACGTAATGTAACTTTACATCCAATTGGTTGGCCTTCTCTTATTTTAAAACCTGCAATTGATTTTTTTGCTTTAGTAACTACAGGCTTACTTCCTGTTATTAATTCAAGTTCATTTACTGCAGCATCTAGTAGCTTACTATTTGTAATAGCATCTCCAACTCCAATATTAATAACTATCTTCTCTAATTTTGGAACTTCCATAATAGAACTATAATTATACTTTTTAATTAAATTTGGAACTATCTCATTTACATATTTTTCTTTTAGGCGGTTCATAAATTCCCTCCTCCCACTTAATTAAGTCTTTCTTTAGATTTTACTGAAATTCTATGTTTTTTTCCTTTTTCATCAATTTCATGTGCTATTCTGGTTCTTTTCTTTGTTTTTGGATCAATAATCATAACATTAGAAGCATGAATTGGTGCTTCAACTTTGATAATTCCACCATTTTCATTTTGAGCATTTGGTTTAACATGTTTTGTAACCATATTAATACCTTCAACTACAACTTTATTCTCATTTTTTAATGTTTTGATGATTTTTCCTTCTTTATTTTTATCTTTACCAGAGATAACCACTACTTTATCTCCTACTTTTAAGTTCATTGTTATCCTCCTTAAAAATCCTATAACACTTCTTTAGCTAGTGATACAATTTTCATAAATTCTAGATCACGAAGCTCACGTGCTACTGGACCAAGTACACGTGTACCAGTTGGACTCTTATCGTCTTTTATAATTACACATGCATTATCATCAAACCTTATATAAGAACCATCTTCTCTTCTAACAGCAGATTTTGTCCTTACTATAACAGCTTTAACAACTTTTCCTTTTTTGATAGCACCATTAGGAGTTGCTTTCTTTACTGTACCAACTACTATATCACCAATGCTACCAAATTTTTTATTTCCACCAAGAACTCTTATTACCAATAATTCTTTAGCTCCTGAATTATCTGCCACTTTTAAGCGACTTTCTTGTTGAATCATAATTAAATCCTCCTTCTAAGTATAGAGATTATAAAATTATTGCTTCTTCAACAATTTCAACTAGTTCATATCTTTTGCTTTTAGATAGAGGTCTAGTTTCTACAATACGTACTTTATCTCCTACTTTAGCTTTATTCATTTCATCGTGTACAGCATACTTTTTAGAAACTTTAACACGCTTATTATATAATGGATGTTTACGATATGTTTCTGTTTTAACTGTTATTGTCTTGTCATTTTTATCACTAACAACAATTCCAATAAGTTCTTTACGTTTCTTTTCCATACCCTATCCTCCTACTTATTTACTATTTCGCGTTCACGAATAATTAATTTTATTCTTGCGATAGTCTTTCTTATTTCTTTTATTTTTGAAGGTTTCTCTAAATTACCTGTTGCACTTGCAAAACGTAAATTAAATAATTCTTCCTTCAATTCTTCTTCTTTCTTCACTAATTCTTCAGTGGTTAATTCTCTTAATTCCTTAGCTTTCATTTACTTCACCACTTTCTTCTTTTTTTATGAATTTACATTTTATAGGTAATTTGTGCATAGCTAAACGTAATGCTTCACGAGCAACATCTTCAGATACTCCTGATATTTCAAACATAATTTTTCCTTCTTTAACAACTGCAACCCATAATTCTGGATTACCTTTACCTTTACCTTGACGAGTTTCTGCTGGTTTTCTTGTTAAAGATAAATGTGGAAATATGTTAACAAAAACTTTACCACCACGTTTCATATAACGAGTCATCGCAACACGAGCAGCTTCAATTTGTTTATTTGTTATCCATGCACCTTCTTTTGCTTGAAGACCAAATTCTCCAAAATGAAGTTCTGTATTACCTTTTGCTTTACCTTCATAGTATTGTCTATGTGGTTTTCTATACTTAGTTCTTTTTGGCATTAATGGCATGTCTATTACCTCCTTTTACATTTTTTTTAGGAAGTATTTCACCTTTATAAATCCATACTTTAACTCCAATTTTACCAAATGTAGTATCTGCTTCTGCTGTTGCATAATCAATATCTGCTCTTAATGTATGAAGCGGAGTAGTTCCTTCATTATAATGTTCTGAACGAGCAATATCTGCACCATTTAAACGACCAGAAACCATAGTTTTAATACCTTTAGCTCCTGCTTTCATAGTATTTCTAATTGCTCTTTTTTGTGCCATTTTATATGAACCACGATTTTCTATTTGCCTAGCTATATTATTTGCAACAAGCTTAGCTACCATATCTGGATTTTTTATTTCAAATATTGATACAACAATATTTTCATCTGTTAATTTAGTTAATTCTTTTTTAATTTTTTCTATTTCTTCTCCACCATGGCCTATAACTACACCAGGTTTAGCGGTATATATTACAACTTCAGTTTTATTTTTTGTTCTTTCAATAACAATATTAGCAACAGCAGCATCTTTTAATCTTTTTTCTAAATATTTTCTGATTTTTATATCTAACTCTAAATTCTTAGAAAAATCTTTATTAGAAGCATACCATTTGGATTGCCAATCTTTAATAATACCAAGTCTCATGCCATATGGATTAACTTTTTGTCCCATAAATTAACCTCCTTTACTAATTTCTTTCAGCCACAACAATTGTTATATGACTTGTTTTTTTATCATGTCTATCTACATGTGATCTAGAACCAATTCTTCTTCTTTTTAGTACTGGTCCATCATTTATATAAGCTTCTTTAACATATAGATTATTTTTATCTAATTTAAAGTTATTCTCTGCATTTGCTACTGCTGAAATTAATACTTTTTTTGTTAAACGAGAAGCTTTTTTATTTAAGTTACTTAATACTGCCATTGCGTCATTAATGTCTTTGCCACGCACTAGATTAACAACTAAACGTGCTTTTCTTGGTGCAATTAAGACTGTTCTAGCAGTTGCTCTTGCTTCCATTTCTTAACTCTCCTTTCTGAAAGCTCAGACTATTTTTTCTTCTTATTATCGCCATGTCCACCATTTTTACGAGTTGGTGAAAATTCTCCAAGTTTATGTCCTACCATATCTTCAGTTACATAAACTGGTATAAATTCTTTACCATTATGAACACCAAATGTATGACCAATAAAATCAGGAAAAATAGTTGAACGACGTGACCATGTTTTTATAACTTCTTTTTTACCACTTTCATTCATTAATTGAACCTTCTTTAATAATCTATCAAATACATAAGGTCCTTTTTTTAAACTTCTAGCCATTTTAATTTTTCCTTTCTTTATTTATTACTACGACGAGTAACAATTAATTTTGTAGAACTTTTTTTATTCTTACGAGTTTTAAGTCCAAGTGCTGGTTTACCCCAAGGAGTCATTGGTTGTTTACGTCCTACTGGAGCTCTACCTTCACCACCACCATGTGGGTGATCATTAGGGTTCATAACAGAACCACGTACTGTTGGTCTTATTCCCATATGTCTTGTTCTACCTGCTTTACCAAGTCTAACTAATGAATAATCTTCATTTCCAACTTCACCAATTGTTGCCATACAAGTTCCAAGAATCTTTCTTGTTTCACCTGAAGATAATCTAACAAGTACATACTTACCTTCACGACCAAGTATTTGTGCACTTTGACCAGCACTTCTTGCTATTTGTCCACCTTTTCCTGGTCTCATTTCAATATTATGTATTACTGTACCTACTGGTATATTCATAATTTGAAGAGCATTACCAACTCTTATATCAACATTTGAACCTGATTTAATCTTATTACCAACTTTTAGTCCTTTTGGAGCAATTATATATCTTTTTTCACCATCAGCATAATTGATTAAAGCTATATTAGCACTTCTATTTGGATCATATTCTATAGATGCAACAGTTCCTTCAATATCGAATTTATTTCTTTTAAAATCTATAATACGATATTTTCTTTTTTCACCGCCACCTTGATGTCTTACAGTTATTTTTCCTTGATTATTTCGTCCACTTTTTTTATTCATTTTAACAAGTAGACTTTTTTCTGGTGTACTTTTAGTAATTTCTTCATTAACTAATGTACTTTTCTTTCTTTGACCAGGTGTAACTGGATTATAATGTTTTATTGCCATACTTTACACCTCCTATAATTCTATTTGACTACCTTCAGCTAACGTTACAATTGCTTTTTTATAACGGCTTGTAGTCCCTGCATAACGTCCAACTCTTTTATATTTTGGTTTAACGTTAATTGTATTTACTCTTAAAACTTTTACGCCGAATATTTTTTCAACGGCTTGTTTTATTTGTACTTTGTTGGCATCATTTTTAACTTTAAAAACGACTTTATCGCCTTTTTCTGCTATTTTTGCACTTTTTTCAGTTATAACAGGAGCGATAATTACATCCCTATAATTTCCTATCATTATTTAAGTACCTCCTCAAGCATTTTAACAGCATCTTCAGTAATAACTAAATTTGTATAGTTCATAACATCATATGTGTTTATTTCATGAGTTTCGATTACTTTAACATCGCTTAAATTACGAGAAGCTAAAATTAAATTATCAGTTAATTCTTTTACAACTATTAATGCTTTATCATTAACTTTTAAAGTTTCTAATAATTTGATAAAATCTTTAGTTTTATTTGTATCAACTGCAAAATCTTCTACTAAAATAATTTCTTTATTATTTGCTTTATAAGTTAAAGCTGATTTTAAAGCTAATCTTCTTTCTTTCTTATTTTGTTTTTTATTATAATTTCTATTTGTTGTTGGTCCAAAAACTACACCACCACCAACAAAATGTGGAGCACGTGTTGAACCTTGACGAGCATTACCAGTACCTTTTTGACGCCATGGTTTTCTTCCACCACCAGAAACTTCGCTTCTTGTTTTAGTACTATGTGTACCTTGTCTCATTGATGCATTTTTTAATACAACTGCATCATATATTGTTTGATTATTTGGTTCAATACCAAATATTTCATCACTTAGTTTTATGTCTTTAATCTTTTCACCTTTTATATTTAAAAGAGCTATTTTAGGCATTTTATTTCCTCCTTTCATCACAATTTAATCTTAATAAATTATTTTTGTTATTCTTGTGATGATTCTTCTTTTACATCTTCAGTTTCAACTACTGTTGCTACTTCTTCAGTTGGTTGAACTTCTTCTTGTTGTTCTTCTACTGAATCTTCAACTGTCTCATTAGTAGTTTTAGGTTCTTCAAATGAAACTAAATCTAAAGTTTCTTTTACTACACCTTCATTTTTAATAGCTGATTTTATTATAACTAAAGACTTTTTAGGACCTGGAACATTACCCTTTACTAAGATAACATTATTTTCTAAATCAATCATAACAATTTCAAGATTTTGAACTGTTACAACTTCTTTACCCATGTGTCCTGGTAATTTTTTTCCTTTAAGTACACGCATTGGTCTCATAGTTCCAAGTGAACCAACACCTCTATGATATTGTGAACCATGTCCCATAGGACCTCTACTTTGGTTATGACGTTTAATAACACCTTGGAAACCTTTACCTTTACTTATACCTGTTACATCAACTAATTCGCCTTCAGTAAAGATATCAGCTTTGATTTCTTGACCTAATGTATATGAATTTACGTCAACACCTCTGATTTCTCTTAAGAAGCGCTTAGGTGATGTATTTGCTTTTTTTAGATGACCCATTTCAGGTTTATTACTTAATTTTTCTCTTTTAGTATCAAATGCAAGTTGAACTGCTTCATAACCATCATTTTGAATAGTTTTAATTTGTGAAACTATATTTGGTTCTACAGAAATAACTGTTACTGGTACTAATTTACCACTTTTAGCAAAAACCTGAGTCATCCCGATCTTGCGACCTAAGATTCCTTTTCTCATTTTTTCCTCCTATATAATTATTTAATATTTATTTCAATACCACTAGGTAAATCCAATCTGCTTAAAGCATCGATTGTGTCTTTACTAGGATTATTGATACATATTAGTCTTTTGTGTGTTCTCATTTCAAATTGTTCACGTGAATCTTTATATTTGTGAACAGCTCTTAAGACTGTTACTTTTTCAATTTTTGTTGGTAATGGAATTGGTCCACTTACTTCTCCACCTGTTCTTTTAACAGTTTCTACAATCTTACTAGCAGCTTGATCAATTGTTCTAGGATCATATGCTTTTAAATTGATTTGAATCTTGTTAGACATGTATAATCCTCCCTTCGCCTATATCTTGTATAGACTTGCTCCGTGCAAATTACCTGAAACATAAGTTTTTACTTTATTATATAAAAGCAACTTAACCTGGTGTGTCAGCAACCTCGCACATCTACGCAGTCACACATAG
>CANQAQ010000015.1 GCA_947589275.1 uncultured Bacilli bacterium
TCCCACTCTTATATATTAATTATATCAAAATAGTTTCTACTATTAAATATAAGAAGAAGAAATTTGAAGTTTTTTGTCAAATAAATGTAAAAACTTACCTATTACAGGTAAGCTTTTATTCATTTTCATCATTTTCTGTTTCTTTATTAGAATTTTGATTAGTTCCGTTATCATCATTATTTTCTGTTGTTTTATCATCAGTTTCATCTTCATCTTCTACATCAGAATCTGTTTTGTCTTTAACATCAGATTTTTTATCATCATCAGTTTTTGTTTCTTCTTTTTTTGGAGTTTCTTTTTTTATATTTGCTAAAGTTACTGTTAAAGAATCAGTAATATCAGAAAGATTATAATTTGATGGTAATGATTGATCAATTACTTGATCTTGAGAATAACCTTCTCCTTCATTTACATCTTTATATTCAAAATTTACATTTAAATTCCTAGCTATACACCAACTATTAACATAAGATTTTGTTGTGCCAATAAAACTGGGAAGTAAACTTACAGAACTACCACCATATTTATCTGCGCCTATTACTTTTTGTTCATATTCTTCATCTATAGAAAAACTAAATGATGTATCATATTCTTCTTGCTTCAATTCTAGATTTATTTTCATTGCATTAACAATTGCTTTTAATGATTCACTTGATGGTACAAAATTATATAATACTAATCCTGAACGTTTATCATATATCATAGCTGATGAACCATTTAAATATGTTTTTTGTAAACTTATTACATCATTACTATCTGAAAGTGAATCTGAATTTAATAATACTTTTTTAAATACATTATAGAAATCTAATATTTGATCTCTTGTTAAATTTGTATCTAAACTTACACTTACTACATCTAATACTTCATATAGTTGATTAATACTTTTTATTGTCTTAGCTTTATTTAATATTCCCTTTATTACAATTTGTTGATTTTGACCTCTTACAAAATCATTTCTAGTACCTTGGTTCCACTCTTTACCACATTCATCAACTGTTTTTCTATTTCTAGATAATGCTAATGCTTGTTCACCATTTAAATGTTGCCATCCTTTTTTAACATATATTAAATCATTACTTTCTAATGATCTTACACTATTACTTTCACAAAAACTATATGGTACTTCAACATCTATACCACCTAATGTATCTACAAGTTTTATTAATCCTTGAAAGTTTACTTTAGCATAATAATCAATATCAATTCCAGTAAAGTTTTCAACAGTATTTATCATACATGAATCTCCACCAGATGCTGCATGTGTTATTTTATTCTTATAATTGCCAAAGCATGATATAGGAACATATGTATCCCTTGGTATACTAAAAATAGTTGCGTTTAATGTCTTTGGGTTAAATGTTACTAACATTATTGAATCTCCTAACCCACTTGCTTTAGATATATCTTCAACGGGTGAATCAACACCTAAAAGTAAAATTGTAAAAGGTTCTGTTACCTTTTTATAACTTACTTGTGTATTTTCATCTGTTATCTTTTTCATCTTTTTTGAATAACTATCTATTTCTAATACTTCATTATCTATATTTTCAAATCTTTCCATACTAGAATATATATCTACATAACTTCCTGATATAAATAATGCATTTATTTCATCAGAATATAAATCAATTAACATAGTTACATAATCATCATATTCAGTAAGTTGTGATTCTTTTATTTTATTTTTATCTATTAATTCCTTCGCTAAAACATAACCTTCTACATCTTCAGTATCAGATATTATTCCTATTTTAGCTTTAGAAATATCATCTATATTTGTATACTTTCCATCACTCATTACAATTAAACTACTTGTATAAGTAACTTCATTTTTATTCATTTTATCAATTGTACTTACACCTTTATCAATTAAAGAACTTATAAAAAATTCTATGCATCCAATTAATAATAAAATTATACAAAATATAATATATTTTTTAGCTCTTGTTTGTTTTTTTAATCTAATATATATTACTAAAATTATTATACACAGCAATGATAAAACACCTATTATTATATATCTAATAATATTTTCTATACCATTTAATTTTAAAATATTGTATATAAGATAAATAGTAATAAAGATAAACATTCCTACTATTATACCAGCAAGTAAATTAACAAATTTATTTCTTCGTCCTAATTTTTGCATATTTTCTTTACCCATAATTATCCTCCGTATATTATATTAATCTAATTTTGCAACTGAATACTTATCTGAATCTTTTACTAAAACCAAAGTAGCTTCATTTTGAAAATTATCATTATTTTTATAAGTCCATTTTAATTGTACCTCATAACTATCAGTATCTGTTACATTCTTAAAATCTTCAATATCAAATATTGATGAAGATACAACATCTTCTATAGATACAACTTCAACAGAGTCAACTTCTGGTAATTGTTGACTTCTATCATTATCTATATTACTTATAACTTGTTTATATAAACTATCTCTAGCTTTATCTATAAACTGAGATTGATATGGTGTATATACAAACTGAACTCCACCAACATCATTTTTAGTAACTTTATTATCTAATGTATAAAAATCTATAATAAATAATTCACTAACTAATTTTGCATACTCACTTTTATCATAATCATCTTGACTTAGTAACTTTTTTAATTCTTTAAAAGTATCTTTAAATAATTTAGTATCACTATCAGAAACAGTATATGAAAATTTTTCAATTTCATCTACAACTTTTTTCTTACCACCATCATCTGGTTTAGTAAAAGTAAAATAACATATTGCAATAACTATTAGTATTAACATAATAATAAACAAAATTAGTTTTCTCTTTCCTTTTTTAGTTAATCTTCTTTTTTGTTTTGCATTACTTGTCATAATTAGCTCCCCTCTACTCTTTCCAACCTAGAATTTTCATTTTTTATAAGATCATATAATATTATATCATTTGCTATTTCTAGTCTTTTTGATGAATATTCATTATTCTTACTAATTTCATCATTGTTAACAATATAATCTGTATTTAATACTTTGTATTGATCTTTTTGACTATTATAATAAATATTATTTGTAAGCCAATTACCATTTGCAAATGTTACAATATTATCATTTAAATTCATTATATCGTTACCAAGTGCATATACTGGTTTAAATCCAAACATATTTCCAAGAGTTGGCATAGCATCATACATACCCATTACGGTTTTTACTTCAGTTTCAAATTTTTCATCTTTTGACCATATTATAAATGGAACTTTTCGATCTAATTCATATTTATAATAATCTACATTAACGTATGTTTCATCTTCTTCATCTTTTATATCATTTGTAAGTTTATCATAATTATACAATCTTATAAAGTCTTTCTTTGGAAGTTTTGCATCATGATCACCATATATTACAAGTATAGTATTATCTAATAATCCAGCTAAATCAAGTTCATTAACAAGTTCCCCAATTGCTTCATCAGCATAATGAACTGATTTAAAATAGTTACCAAGTTGTGTATCTTCCATATATGGATAACTTATAGTCTCAGTTACTTCCTCATTATTTTCATTAACTGTTTTTACCTCTTCTTTAATATCAACATCAAATTCTCCATACTTATCAAGATCATCAAATGGAGTATGATTTGATAATGAAATTAATGTTGCATAAAATTTTCCATTTTCTTCATATTCTTTCTTTAATTTTTCAACTGATTGTTTAAAGAATGATTTATCAGAAAGACCAAGTCCTATTTCCTCATCTATTACATAATCACTTTTACTATAAAATTTATCATATCCTAAACTTTTATGGAAATTATTTCTATTCCAAAACTCACCATTATTAGCATGCATACTTATAGTTCTATAACCTTTTTCTTTTAAAAGTTTTTGAATAGTTTCATATTCTCTATTCCAATAACTAACTGCAACTGCACCATTTGTTACTGGAAGAAGTGAACTTGAAAATGTAAATTCAGTATCACTACTTGTCCCAGCACTAGTCTGAGAATAATAATTACTAAAATATATTCCTTCTTTAGAAAGTTTTTTAAGATTTGGAGCTACATCTAAACCATTAAACTGTTGATTTAATGCAACTGATTGAATACTTTCTGCATGTAATACTATTATATTTTTACCTTCAAATTTATTAGTCCATTCATTTTCTTTATATTCTTTTTTCTCACTATAAAACTCCCTAAATTCTTTTGCTGCATTATCATATCCAAATAATGTATTGAATTTAGCATCTAAACTTTTAAATAAATCATTTAATTGATAAGTATATACTCCAAATTTAGTAACAAGAAATTCCCTATTCCATTGTTTATTTAGACGACTATATTCAGTTGATGTTACAGTTGCAAAAAATATTGCATATATTGCTAAACCACTAACTAAAGTAGCAATAAATCTTTTCCTTTTATTTTCTTTTTTTGTAACTGTATTATAATAATCATTAATTTTTAATCTACTATGAATAATTATTAAAATTATTGGTTGCCATAAAAAAATAAAATCTTTTACCTGTAATAAATTTTTTGTAATTGAATCACCAACATCTACTACTTGAAGAGATACTGCAATCAAAGAAAAAGATGCAAATGACATATAATATGTATAATATAGTGAATTAATAACACATATTGCTGTAAATATTACAGAGATTATAATCAAATATTTAAATCTATTCTTTGGTTTAAATAGATATACAAAAGAACCAACTAATAATACTAATGCAACATCTGCTAAAATTGGTTTAATTTCAAAATAATTATGAA
Organism: uncultured Bacilli bacterium; assembly: GCA_947589275.1. Lineage (GTDB taxonomy): Bacteria > Bacillota_I > Bacilli_A > RF39 > UBA660 > CAG-433. Next base: position 4,752 of record CANQAQ010000015.1, read on the forward strand.
CTGTTAAAAATCTAAGTAACATTCCATTTATTAATGATGTTAGTACAAATGTAAAAAATAATACATTAGTTTTAGTATATTCTTTAAAATTAAAATTTTTAATTTTATTTATAAAATTCTTAAATTTATTTTTCATATTTGAGAAAACACCTCGCAATGTATTAATTATATCATTTTTTTTTAATTTTTTCTATATTGTTTATTAGATTATGTAAAGTAATATTATTCCAATATATCATCACTAGCATTTATACTCATACCAAGTACAAATATATAACTTATTAAATAAATCCAAAGCATTAGTATTATTATACTAGATGCACCACCATAGAATATATTATATGATGATATGTGTGTCATATAAAATGAATATAAAAATGTTGTGATTGTCCATATAAGTGTTGTAAATAATGCTCCTTTATTAACTGTACTACTTTTTATTAACTTATTTGGAGCAATTGTATATATCAATTTTAAATTAAAGAATATTATAAATATTGTTATAGGCCATTTTAACATATTATATATTTTTATTAGTCTATCTGTTATAAACGATACATTCATTATACTCTGAATAAAAATAAGAATTCTACTTCCAAATACTGGAATTACTATTATAAAAAATACTAATAAAACTAATACAATAGCTATTATTACTGATTTTATAAAATCTTTTATAGGATCTACTTCTTCAACTTTATATATATTTGATGCTGCAACTATAATTGACCTAGTTCCCTTCGAAACCAATAATAATGCAGATATAAGCAAAATAACTATATTATAATCTAAACCTTTACCAGATAAAAGTGGGATTATTAATTTACTTGTATCGGCAGGAAATGTAACATTAACAAAATTTATTATATTATTTATTGAAATTGAAAAATATGATGATATTACACCTATTAGTAAAATCATTGGAATTAATGATAGTAGTAAAAAGAAAGACAATTGTCCTGGAAGTACGGACATAACTGGCTTTCTCATCATTTTAAATATACTTTTAAGAAATTTATCTATTTTCTTTTTAAACTTTTTCACAATATCACCTAAATTATTTTTCATCAATATTTTCTTTATTTGTCTTAATTTCTAAAACTGCTTCATTAATAGCATCATCAATTGTTTTTACATCATCTAAGATCATACTATAACCTAGTGATGCACCAAATTTATATGGTAAATTTTTAAATTCTTTATATAATCTTCTCATATAAGTTATTACTTTAGATTCTTCATAGCCAACTAAATATATTAAGAATTCATCTCCATTAGTTCTAACAATATCACTTTGTTCTAACTGGTTATTAATTAAAATATTAGCTGCTTTTTTTATTACAGAATCCCCTTCTTCGTGTCCATATACATCATTTATATGTCCTATTTTATTTATATTTATTACTATAACAGCTTGTGGATATATTTTATTTGCTTGCCATTTTAGATAATTTTGATTTAAATAATGTCTATTTTTTAGAGATGTTAAATGATCAACATATCTCATTTTATCTTCTTTTTTGATTTTATTATTTATATTTTTACTCTTAAAATAAATTATACTGAATACTGCTAAAACAACTATTCCAATAAATAAGTATATATATGTTAAATTTATTTTTTTACTATCTTTATCTAATTTTAATAATGCTCTTGACTTATATAAGTCTGAATCTATTGTTGATATATAATATTTATATAAACTTACAAATGCTCTATTTTTATTTGTATTTAATATTATATAATTAAAATCAGTATTTATATTTTGTTCATAAATTACTTTATATGAAGATAATTCATCATTTTTGTAATAATTATATGTATTATAATCTAATATAACTATACTATCATCTTTTAAAGAACTAAATAAAGATGATGCTCTTTTATATGCTTTAACAATTATATCTGTGTTATTTGTTATATAATTAGCTATTTTATTTTCAATCATATGTACTTGTGTATCTTTTAGTGATCTAAGTGAATTAACAACAGTTTCTGTATTATTTATACTAGTTAACACTACTATTTTTTCATTATATGGAGACACTGTATAATCAAAATTATTTGTTAATTCACTAAAATCATAGTAATTAAATGCAATATCAACTTTACCATTATTCAATGCAGATGTTAAATCTTTTATAGAATTATATTCTTTTACTTTAAATGTTACATTCATTTTTTTCGCAAAATCATCTAACATTTCACTATTAAATCCTATAAATTCTTCATTTATTTCAGACTCATAAGGTAAATTTTTAACATAACCATATACATATTCTTTACTTAAAAAATCTGACTTAGTCATATCATCCATATTTTTCTTATCAAAATATAGTTCAAATAATCTATCATTATATGATTTTGCTAATTTTCCATTTTTCCATCTAGTATAAAACTTACTTATAATACTATTAAGTATTTTTTCATTACCATTTATTTTTAATACATAATTAGTATATATTTCAGGTATATTATATGAAATATAATAATTATTACTGAAAAATTTATCTATATAAAGATTTGATGGTATAATTGCATATTTAATCTCATTATTATTTAATGCAGAAATAATATTATCTATATTAGTATATGTATTATAAACCACATCTGTATTATCAGACAAATAATCTTTAATATTAGTAAGTTCAGTATCAAGTGCACCTATTGTAACATCTTCTAAATTTATAAAGTCTTTAACTTTATCACTATCTTTACTAACTAATACGTAATTATCCCTATAAAATAATAATTCATTATCATCAAGTTTTGTTTTATTATTTATTTCAAATACATAACTATCACTAGAAGTATTATTATTTATAGTATATGGTATCATATTAAAATCAAGATCAGTTTCTTTAGTAAAATCATTTAGAAAATCAAAGAATACTCCTTCACCCTCTAAACCAAATATAGGTACATCATTTAATATTGAAATATCTATAACTGTAGATTTATTTTTTTCAATCCATCTTTTTTCTAAAATAGAAAATACTCCATTTTTATTATTTTTATTTGTAAAGTATACTCCTATTAATATAGTAATTAAAATAATTACTATTGGAATACCAATAAATAAAACTTTTCTAATATTTATCTTTTTATTTTTCTTATTTTTCATAATATCACCCTACTACCAAACAAACTCCTTAGCATTATAATTTTTATAACCCATAATTGGGAAATCTTTTTTAATTTTCTCTTCGCCAGTTTCAGTTTGTACTTTTGTTCCCTCTTCATCATCTTTTGTTATTATTAATTGAATATCATAAAATGATTTTACTTCATCTGAAATACTATTTAAAGTATTATTACCAATATTTTTAGCATCATCAATTGATACATCTTTATTAACATTAAATATAATGTTTATTATTTTTCCATGAACATTTATTTTAGAACTTGTTACTACTTCATTTTTATTTATTTCTTCTAATATCTTATTCTTAGATTTTTTATTAAATTCAACGTTTTCAATACCATCAAGTCTATTTCCATAAAATGATGCTTTACTACTTGGATATAAAACATTCTTAAGTAAAATAAGACATATAATTCCAATTAAAACAAGTACACAAACTATTATAAAGTTTTTATTTTTTAGTAATTTTCTTACTTTTTTTTTCATATTCTCACCTTCATAATGATATATTATACTATACATTAATTATTAAATCAATTACGCTATTTTATTATCTTGATTAGGTATATTAAGTGTTCTTTGTTTACCAGTTTCAACAATTCCAACAGAAGGAATTTTTTCATCAGTAATTTCAATAAATGGTTCAGATTCTTTAAGAACTTCGTCAATACTAATTACTTTTTCAAAAGGCATATCTTCAATTTTTTCATCAGGCTCATTTACACTATTAGTATCAATATTTATATTTTCTAGTTCTTTTTCTACTTCGTTATCTCTTTGTTTAAAATATTCCTGATTTAAATAAATTATTCTTGGAACACCATTTAATTTTGCATTTGATATATTATTTTTCTCTAAAATAAGTGGCATATCTTTTTGATTTTGATTAACCTTTAAATTCATAATTTCATTTTCAAGATTATCTACTCTTTGTTTTAAATCTTCAAATTCTTTTTTTGAAATACCACTAACTACACTAGGATTTTTAAATGCCATTACTACTCATCCTCTCATTAACTATTACATCTTTAACCTTTTTCCATTCATTATCATCATTAATTGAATCAAAATAATATTCTCCATTTTCTTCTCGAACACATGATACATATGTCTTAACATTATTGTCATTATTTTCACCAAATGTATATACTATATAATCTTTATTATTTTCTTTTAATGTAAATGCTTTTATTACTGTTGCTTCTACCTTTTGACCTTGTGAATTTGTTATTATCACCTTTTTATTCATAGTATACCCTCCGTATTCTAAATTTTATTATAACATTATTTATAATTAAAAACAATAAAAATATACATTTTTCAAAATCTTAATATTATGATATAATTAGGATAGTTTTATGGAGGAAATATGAATAAAATTAAAATAAATATGCTTTCAATGGCAGATTCAGTTGATGGACAAGGTGTTGGTAGTGCATACCTTGAACTGATTAAATTATTAAAAGAAGATGGAAAAGATGATTTTGAAATTTATATAAATAAAGGAATTAAATATGATATAATTCATGCTCATACAATTGAACCAAGAAACTTTTTGAAATTAAAAATGAGTAAAAGTCCAACAGTAGCATATGTACATTTTTTACCAGATACATTAGATGGTTCAATAAAACTACCTAAACCAATATTTAAAATATTTAAGAAATATGTCATTCTATTTTATAAAAGTGCAGATCACCTAGTTGTTGTTAATCCTATATTTAAAAAAGATTTAGTAAAAGCGGGTCTTGATGAAAATAAAATAACTTATATACCAAATTTTGTATCTAAAGATAAATTTTATAAAAAGAAAAATGATGAAATCATAAATTTGAGAAAAAAATATAATATAAATAAAAATGATTTTGTCGTACTTGGAGCAGGTCAAGTACAAAATAGAAAAGGTGTTATTGATTTTGTAAAAGTTGCAGAAAAATTACCTGATATTACTTTTATTTGGGCTGGTGGATTCAGTTTTGGAGCAATTACTGATGGACATAATGAATTAAAAAAAATTATGGATAATCCCCCAAAAAATGTTAGATTTTTAGGTATTGTGCCAAGAGATGATATGAATGATTTATTCAATATATCTGATTTATTATTTGTACCATCTTATAATGAATTATTTCCTATGACTATACTTGAAGCTTGTAGTACTGATACTCCTATATTACTTAGAAATTTAGAATTATATGAAGATATTTTATTTAAAAAATATTTAAATGGAAGTAATAATGATGATTTTATTAAATTAATTGATAATTTAAGAAATGATAAAAAACTATATAATGATCAAGTTGAAAATGCAAAATATATTTCTAACTTTTATAGTAAAGATAATGTTTATAAAATGTGGAAAAATTTTTATACAAGTATAATAAAAAAGAATATGAACTAAAAAGTTCATATTTTTTTATAAATTAGTTTTGTATCATACTATTATATTCATCTTCATTTATTATTTTTATATTTAGTTGTTTTGCTTTATCTAGTTTACTTCCTGCTTTTTCACCTATTATAACATAATCTGTTTTTTTAGTTACTGAACCTGTAACATTTGCGCCTAAACTTTCTAATTTTTCTTTTATTTTTTCCCTTGGAACTGATAATGTACCAGTTATTACAAATGTTTTACCATTTATTTTATTATTTGAAGAATCAATATCTAAACCAGTATATCTCATATTAACATCAAGTTCTTTTAATCTATTAATTAAGTTTATATTTTTATCATTTTTAAAGTAATCTACTATACTTTGAGCAATTATACTTCCAATATCTGTTATAGATTTTAATTCTTCAAAATCTGCATTAATTAGATTATCCATTGTTTTATAATACATTGATAAAATTTTAGCAGTTTTTTTACCTACATGTCTAATACCAAGACCAAATAATAATCTTTCTAAAGAATTTTTTTTGCTATTTTCAATTGATTTTAAAAGATTCTCTATACTTTTTTCACCAAATCCTTCTAAAGTCTTAAGTTCATCTTTATATTTATAAAGTGTATAAAAATCATCTATATTTTTTAGATAATTCATATTATAAAAATCTTCAATTATTCTATCTCCAAAACCTTCTATATACATTGCATCTCTTGATACAAAATGAATTAAACTTTCAATATATTTTGCAGCACAATTATCATTTAAACAAAAATAATTAGCGTCCTTCTTTACTAATTTAGAATTACATATCGGACAATTATTAATCATCTTAAATGGTATACTATTTTTTTTTCTTCTTTCTAATTTTACTTCTACAACTTCAGGAATTACATCCCCTGCTTTTCTAATAGATATAGTATCACCTATTCGAACATCTTTATCTATACAATAATCAGAATTGTGAAGTGTTGCTTTAGATACTAATGAGCCATCTACATGTACTGGAGAAAATATTGCATTTGGAGTTATTTTACCAGTTCTTCCAACTGTGAATTTTATTTCTTTTAATGTAGTTAAAACTTCTTCTGCAGGGAATTTATAAGCAATTCCCCATCTTGGAACTCTTGATGTAAATCCTAATTTTTTCTCATCTTCCAAATTATCTACTTTTAATACAACACCATCAATATTATAAGGTAAATTTTTTCTTTTTTCCGATAAATCTTCTATATAATTAATTATTTCATTAATATTTTTTGCTCTTTTATTTAATTTATAATTAGTTACAAATCCCAATTTTTTTAAATACTCAAGAGATTCTGATTGAGTTTTAAGGCCATAATCTTCCGGATTAGGAATAAAATATGCCATAAAATCAAGATTTCTCTTTGCAGTTATTTTACTATCTAGTTGTCTAACTGATCCTGCTGCTGCATTTCTTGGATTTGCAAATTCACTCTCATTATTTTTTCTTCTTTCTATATTAGCCTTTTCAAAAGCTATTTTACTCATATATATTTCGCCACGTACTTCAATGTTAATATTTTCTGTTAATTTAAGAGGTATAGATTTTATTGTTTTAACATTATTAGTTATATCTTCACCTGTTACTCCATCTCCTCTAGTTGCACCTCTTACTAAAATACCATTTTCATAGATTAATGATCCTGATAATCCATCCATTTTAGGCTCTAGTGTATAATATGGGTTAGATACTGTTTTTCTAACTCTTTCATCAAAAAGGATTATTTCTTCGTTATTAAATATATCATCAAATGAAAGCATAGGATGTTCATGAGTAACCTTTTCAAATTTATCAAGTACATCGCCACCAACCCTATTAGTTGGTGAATCTTCTCTTTTAAATTCTGGATATTTTTCTTCTAATGATAATAACTCATTATAATAATCATCATATTCTTGATCAGTAATTGTTGGGTTATCTAAAATATAATATTCATAACTTGCTTTATTTATATAATCTATTAATTCATTTATTCTATCTTTTATATTCATATTAACCCAACTTTCTATAACTTATTTTACTAATCCCATAATCTTCTTGGATATTCTCCATTATCTATACGATACTTAAGAGATTTAACTACATTTTCTTTATCTTCTTTATATGTTACACCTTCCCATTTAGCAGTTGTAGGTATAACTATAGTTTTTGATATACCTTCTTTTGTTAACTTTTCTAGTACATCTGGTATTAAATATTCACACTTTAACATATTTTCTTTATTTTTTTCTAAGAATTCTGGGAAATATTCTTCGATATATTTAAATATGCTTGGATTAAAGCCTAACATATTCATTGAAACATATGTATCATCAGTTAACTCAAATTTATTTTGTCCATCAAGTGGAGTTGCAGTTATAATCCCATTTTCATTTATAACATTACTTTCTATAAGCTCAGTTAAATATTCCCCATTTACTTTGCAAACTCCTCTTTTAACAGATCCATTTTCAGTTAAAGTATTAGAAACTTTATAACCTACTATACAATATTTATTATTATCTTTATTATTATTTAAAAATTCACTTACAACATAATATGCATCACGTCCATAAAAATCATCTGCATTTATAATAGTAAATGGCTCATTAATTACATCTTTAGCACATAAAATAGCATGAGCAGTTCCCCATGGTTTTATTCTATCTACAGGTTTAGTATACCCATTTGGTAAATAATCCATGTCTTGAAATACATACTTAGTATCTATTTTATCTTCTACTCTTTTACCAATTGTATCCTTAAACAATTCATAATTTTCTTTTTTTATTATAAAAACAACTTTATTAAATCCTGCTTTTATTGCGTCATATACTGAATAATCAATCAAAAATTCTCCATTTGGTCCCATAGGTTCTACTTGTTTTAATCCACCAAATCTACTACCCATACCTGCGGCCATTATTAATAATGTTAAATCTTTCTTTTCCATATTTATACCTTCCTTATACTCTTGTGATTTTTCATTAATTTTTTTATTCCATCTTTTTTAAATGAAATAGTTGCTATTGAGCCATCTATAGATACTACAACCCCAAATCCATATTTGTCATGATTTATCATATCTCCTATATGTAAATCATTATCATCATTAAACATTTCATTTTTATTTATTTTCTTAGTTTCTACAAACACACTCTTTTTACCGATTTCATCAAGTAATTCATTACCTATTTCATTAATAAATCTACTTGGAATATTTGATGATACTTTACCATACAAAACTCTACTTCTTGCATTTATCAAATATAATTTTTTTCTAGCTCTTGTTAATGCAACATAACAAAGTCTTCTTTCTTCTTCTAATTCTTCTGAAGAATTAAATGAATTACTATGTGGAAAAAGACCTTCTTCAAATCCAACAACAAATACATAATCATATTCAAGTCCTTTTACTGCATGCATAGTAAGCAATGTAACTTTGTCTTCATTATTTTGTTTGTGATCACTAACATCACTAACTAATGATAATTCATCTAAGAACTCTCCTAAAGATACAATACCTTCTCTTTCTTCAAAATTATGAGTTATTGATTTAAATTCTTCTAAGTTTTCAAGTTTTATATCAGCTTCTAAAGTTTTTTCATTTTCTAATGATTTTTTAATTCCTGATTTATCTAATATAAAATCTATTAACTCAGTTAATGATAATTTATCTTTTTCTTTTTTTATACTTTCAATTATATTCTTAAATTCTAATTCCTTCCCACTATCTATTACTTCATATAAAGATTTATTTTCTTTATTTGCTTTTATAGATAGATTTTCAATTGATTTACTACCAATTCCTCTTTTTGGATAATTAATAATTCTTAAAAAAGAAGTATCATCATTTTCATTATATACTATTTTTAAGTATGCTAGCAAGTCTTTTATTTCTTTTCTATTATAAAATGCATATGATCCAACTATATTATATGGAATATTATTTATTAAAAAAGCTTCTTCGATAGTTCTTGACTGTGCATTAGCTCTATATAATACACATATATTATTTGGATTAACATTTTTATTTTTTATTAATTTTTGAATTTCTGTAACTACATAATTAGATTCATCATTTTCATCAAATGCCTTATAATAAGTTATCTTGGTTCCGTCTTCATTTTGAGTCCATAAATTTTTTTCTTTTCTCTCTTTATTATTCTTTATAACATTATTAGCAGCTTCAAGTATTGTTTTAGTTGATCTATAATTTTGATCAAGTACTACTAATTTTGCATCTTTATAATCCTTTTCAAAGTTTAATATATTTTTATAATTAGCACCTCTCCATGTAAATATTGCTTGATCTACATCACCTACTACAGTAATATTTTTAAATTTATCTGCAATCATTTTAGATAATATGTATTGAGGTTTGTTTGTATCTTGGTACTCATCTATAAATACATATTTAAATTGATCTTGATACTTTTTTAATATTTCAGGATTTTCTTTAAATAATTTTATAGGTAATATTAATAAATCGTCAAAGTCTATAGAATTATTAATTTTTAAATTTTGTTCATATCTTTCATATACTTTTTTAACAATATCATCAAAATCAGTATATACAAATTTTTGAAATGACTCTGGTGAAATAATTTCATTTTTGTTACTTGATATAGCATTTCTTACTGCTTTATTACTATATTTATCAGTGTCTATATTAAATTCTTTCATAATTCTTTTAATTACTGATAAAGAGTCATCTGAATCTATTATTGTAAAATTATTTTTATATCCTAGTAAACTATAATTCTCTTTTAAAATTTTAAGACCAAATGAATGAAATGTTGAAATTTGTATTAAAAAAGCATCATTTCCTACTGCATTATATATTCTTTCTTTCATTTCTTTTGCTGCTTTATTTGTAAAAGTTATAGCTAATATATTTTTAGGATTTATTTTTTTTTCTTTTATTAAATATGCAACCTTTGTTGTTAGAACCTTAGTTTTACCAGATCCAGCACCTGCTAAAATAAGCATAGGTCCCTCAGTATTTAATACTGCTTCTTGTTGTTTATTATTTAAATTACTAATAAGGTCCATTATATCACTACTCCCATAATAATTTTAGCATATTTATGAATTTTTAAGAATAGACTTTACTACTTTTTTAAATATTTATATAATAAAAAATCTCTATTTTTTAGAGATTTTTTCTATGTAATAAACTAAATAATATAGTAAAATTGTAAGAATTACTAATAATATTACACCTGTTATTACAAGGTTCATATTAAATACTTGTGAACCATACATTATCAAATATCCAATTCCTTCTTTTGAAACTAAAAGTTCACCCATTATAACACCAACAAAACACATACTAACATTAATCTTAAATGACTCTATAATTGGAAGTATATTACTTGGAAATACAACTTTAGTAAATATTTGAAATTTATTTCCACCCATAGTTTTAACTATTTTTATTTTATTTTCATCTGTTGTTTTAAATGCATTATGAATATTTATAACACTAATTATTGTGGAAATTAATAATGCCATAAGTATAATAGATTTTGTATTTGCTCCTACCCATACTATAATAAGTGGTCCAAGAGCAACTTTTGGTAAACTATTAAGTATAGTTAGAAAAGGTTCAAATACTCTTGATAAGAACTTATTCCACCATAAGAGACTAGCTACTAATAAACCTACTAAATTACCTATTATAAAACTAATAATTATCTCATATAAAGTTGCTAAAATATGATTCCAAAAATTATTTTCTCTAATAAGATCAATTATAGTATTAAATACTTTAATTGGACTTGATACTAAAAATGTATTTATAATTTCTTTATCTGCAAGTATTTGCCATACTATAAAAAATATAACTACTATTAAAATCTGAGTAATAAATACTAGAATATTATCCCTTTTTATCTTTTTTAGAAACTTTTTATATTCTTCACTCTTCATTATTCAAATCTTCCCAAATTTTTTCATAATATTCCATAAATACCTTACTACTCCTATTTTTAATAGGATTTTTATTATCCTCTTTATAATCTATATTATAAATATTTTTAATAGTAGACGGTCTTTTTGATAAAACTATTATTTTATTACACATACTAATAGCTTCTGATATATCATGTGTAACAATTATTAATGTTTTATTTTCATTTTTTATAATATTTAATACATCTTTAGAAACAGATAACCTTGTCTGATAATCAAGTGCTGAAAATGGTTCATCCAATAATAACACATCAGGTTTAATTGCAAGTGTCCTAATTAGTGCAACTCTTTGTCTCATACCCCCTGATAAATCATTTGGATAATTATTTATAAAATCATGTAATCCATAAGTATCAAGTAATTTCTTAACATTTTCAATATTCTCTTTATTACATATTTTATTTATTTTAAGTCCAAGCAAACAATTTTCATATATTGTAAGCCAAGGAAATAAACAATCATCTTGAAGCATATATCCTACTTTTAAATTATCTTTCTTTATTACTTCTCCTTTAGTTATATTTTCTAAATTTCCTAATATTGATAATAATGTGGATTTACCACAACCAGATGGTCCTACTATTCCAACAAAATCTCCTTCATATAATTTGAAATTTATATTATTTAGTGCTTCAATTTCACATTTTTTTGTATGATATGTTTTATATAAATTCTTTATTTCAAGTATTTTTTCCATTATTTTTTATTTGAAAAAGTAGTATTTACTAAATCTTCATATGGAACTTTTTTATCTAATTCTCCTGCTTCAATCATTATATCTTGAAGATGGTCAAATGAATCTTCAGTAAAATATGTATCTTTCATCCATGCATCATTATCTTTATATCTTTTTATCATTGTAGATAATTCATTTATTGTCATATCTGGAAAATATTCAACTATAGCTTTTGCAATAGTTTCTTCATCATTTTCCCATACATAATTTAAACCTTTATTTATAGCATTAGTAAATTTTTGAATTATCTCAGGATTTTCTTCAATATAACTTTTTTTAGCATTATATGCTGTATAAGGAACTGAACCTCCATATTCCCCTACGTATGCTACTACATAACCAAGTCCTTCATTTTCAACTTGAGTTGCACTTGGTTCAAATAATGTAACAAAATCTCCAACGCCACCTATAAAAGTCCCTGCCATAGCTGCAAATTCTACGCTAGTATCTATTGTAAGTTCGTCTAGTGAAATTCCGTTTTCTTTTAATGTATATTCAAATGTCATTTCAGGCATACCGCCTTTTCTTCCACCTATTACATATTTTCCTTTTAAGTCTTCTAATTTAAAATCTTCTATTTTTTCTCTTGAAACTAAAAATGCACCATCTCTTTTAGTAAGTCCTGCAAAACTAACTACATAATCCTTATTATCAGAATTATAAACATATATTGATGCTTCACTACCGCAAAAACCTATATTAACATCTCCTGATAATACTGCAGATGTTACTTTATCAGCACCAGGTGTTAATATTAATTCTATATCTAATCCTTCTTCTTCAAAATAACCATTTGCAAGTGCAACATACTGTGGTGCATAAAATATAGTATGAGCAACCTCTGCTAATTTAACCTTAGTTAAACCTTTATCTTGTGTATCATTTTTATTTATAACAACTATAAAAATAAATAAAATTACAGCTATTATACAAATGATAATTCTTGTAACTATTTTTTTCATATTTCCTCCCTTTCTCATAAACATTATATTCAAGTTTATAGATAAGGTGATTTTAAAAATAAATAAAAGTTTCTATTAGAAACTTTTATTTATTTATAATAAGTTTTACAGTTAATTTATTTGATATATTTTTAGAACTATCCGTAGTTACATATTTTAATATATATGTATCATCCATATTTTCTTCTTCTGTTGGTTTATCCAATATTACATCACTATCTACATTATCTGTTACAACTACACTACATTGTTCATCAAATTTATCTCTACTATCAATATTCATTGTTTTTGTGCATGTTCCATCTAAAACCCCATCTTTTTCTTGTAGTTTAATTGTTGGAGGTATATAATCTCCTTCTTTTAAATTATTTGTTACATTATAATTATATTTTACTTTATTTGTTTGAGAAACATTTTTTGATATATTAATACATGTTCTTGGATTAATAACTTTCATTGTAACAGGATTTATAGTAGGAACATCAATATAATCATAGGCCTTAAGAGTCCCTAGTGCAACACAATATGAATTGTTATTTTCATCAATTAATTCATCAACATATTCTTTATTATTTACTACATATATTTTAGCTGCTGATACTAACATAATTTTTAAGCTATTATCAAATTGATTTATTTGTGACTTTTTTACTGAAGAAAAACTAGGAACAGCAATTACTGCTAAAACTCCTATTATAGCAAGAACTGCTAATAATTCTACAAGTGTAAATCCATTTTTATTCTTTATCATATTAATTACTCCTATCATTTTAGATCATCTGTTGGTTTTATCTTTAAATCAAAATCAGCAAATTTTTTATCTTTATACATATAATACGCTGCGGCAGCTATCATTGCAGCATTATCTGTACAATAAATTAATTCTGGAACTAATAACTCTATATTTTCTTTTTCACATAATTCTGCAAACTTTTCTCTTATACCTATACTTGCTGATACACCACCTGCCAATAAAAGTTGTTTTACTTTATATTCTTTAACTGCTTTCATTGTCTTTTTTGTTAAAATATCTATTACAATTGATTGAAATGAACATGCTAAATCATATTTATTTATTTCATTTCCTCGTTGTTTTTCATTATGTACTAAATTTATAACAGCACTTTTTATTCCACTAAAACTAAAATTATAACTACCATCATCCATAGGAAGAGGTAATTTATATACATTTTTACCTTTTTTAGAATATTTATCAATAACTGGTCCACCAGGATAAGGTACATCAATAACCCTAGCAACTTTATCATAAGCTTCTCCAACTGAATCATCAAGAGTTCCACCTATTTTTTCAAAAGAATAATCTTTTTTCATATAAATTAATTCAGTATGTCCACCACTTATTACTAATGAAATAAGTGGAAATTTAAGTTTGTAATTTAAATTATTAGCATATATATGACCAGCAATATGATGTACTGCAATTAAAGGCTTATTATAAATAAATGCTAAAGTCTTAGCAGCTTCTACACCTATTAAAAGTGCTCCTGCAAGTCCAGGCCCATATGTAACTGCTATTGCACTCATATCTTCAATTTTCATATTAGAACCATTTAAACATTCTTCAATAACTATAGTTATATTTTCAACATGAGATCTACTTGCTATCTCAGGTACAACACCACCAAATTTTTTATGTATATCTATTTGAGATAATATAACAGTATTTATTTCTTCTTTACCATTTTTTACAATTGATACACTAGTTTCATCACAAGATGATTCAATTGCTAATATATAAACATCTTCCATAACTTCACCTTATTTCCTTTAACATTAATAAAGCATCACATCCATTATAATAACCTTTTCTTATAGATACTTTTTTAAATCCTAGTTTTTTATATAGCGATATTGCATTAACATTATTTATGTTTACTTCTAATGTTATATTATCTATTTTAAATTTTTGTTCTATCATATTTATCATATTAGTTGCTATTTTATTATTTCTAAATTCATTAATTACAAATATATCAATTATCTCACATCTATCATATATTACATCTATTACTAAAAATCCAACATAATTTCCATTAACTAAATAACCATATACTTTTGTAAATTCATTTATATGTGGTTTATAATCTTCTTTATATAAATTATATAATTCATTTAAATCTTCAATATTTTTTAATTCTACTATCATAATTTTGATTCTACTTCTATTTTCTTAATATAATTTGGTTTTAAAGAATGTGGACTCACACCCTTTCTATTTTGTACATGACTAAGTAAATTAAGTATATCTATTTTCTTTTTACAAGTTTCATAAGTATAATATGGACTGTCAGATATAATTACAATATTACCTACATATTTTTCTAAAACATCATAAAGATTATTTTTAGTTGAATATGTATCATTTACAATTAATTTTTTATCTTTATCATATATAGAATAATAAATTTTATCATTTTTATCCTCAATTATTGGAACATAATAATCATAACCATCAAGTGAATATATATATTGTTCTAAAGATGAAATTGGTATTACATCAATTTTTAAGGCAAAAGCTAATATTTTTGCAACAGTTATTCCAACTCTAGTACCAGTAAAAGAACCTGGACCTATACTAACAATTATTTTATCTAAATTTTTTATATCTATTTTTGAAGAATCAAAAGCTTCTTTTATTGTTGGAACTAAATATGATGAATGATCATTTATTGAACTTATATTTTTTTCAAATAAAACGTTATTATCTTTTGTTAAATATACAATTAAATCCTTTGAACTTGTATCTATAAAAAGGCATATCATAAAACTGCATCACACAATTCTTCATATTTTGAACCATATGGAGTTATTTTAATAATTCTTTTATTTTCATCAACAGCAGTGAATTTTATTTCCAATCTTTCATCTGGAAGATAATCTTTTATCATATCCGCCCATTCAATTATAACAATACCATCTCTACCAAAATATTCATGTAATCCTGTTGTAGTTATATCCTTATCTAATCTATATACATCCATATGATATAATGGCATTTCACCACTATAATATTCCTTAATTATAGTATATGATGGTGAAGTAATTGTTTCTTCAATTGATAATGCTGCTGCAAAACCTTTAGTAAATAAAGTTTTACCACTACCTAAATCACCATTAAGACATATTACCATACCAGAAAATTTTTCTGCTTCAAAATTTTCAGCTAGTTCAATAGTATCACGTTCTGATTTTGATGTAATTTTATATTCCATATTATCTATCACCCTAATATTATTATACAAATAAACAAGATGATTTACAACTTTTTTTTAAATAAAAGAAAAAAAATTGCCAATAAGCAATTTTGAGCAAAAAAAAATTAGCGACGTCCTATCTTTGCATTACACTATTTTCGGCTCTGAAGTGCTTGACTTCTGTGTTCGGGATGGGAACAGGTATTTCCACTTCGATATCATCACTAATAAAATATAGAGAAATTATTCTCTGAAAACATGATAATGTGTCAACAAATTAGTTATGGTTAAATCCTCGATCTATTAGTACTGGTCAACTCAATGTATCACTACACTTCCATCTCCAGCCTATCAACCTGATAGTCTTTCAGGGATCTTACTATTATAAAAATATGGGAAAACTCATCTTGAAGTTCGCTTCCCGCTTAGATGCTTTCAGCGGTTATCGATTCCATACATAGCTACTCTGCGCTGCAGCTGGCGCTACAACAGATACACCAGAGGTATGTCCATCCCGGTCCTCTCGTACTAAGGATAGCTCTTCTCAATTTTCCTACGCCCACGACGGATAGGGACCGAACTGTCTCACGACGTTCTGAACCCAGCTCGCGTGCCACTTTAATGGGCGAACAGCCCAACCCTTGGAAGCGAATCCACCTCCAGGATGTGACGAGCCGACATCGAGGTGCCAAACACCACCGTCTATGTGAACTATTGGGTGGTATCAGCCTGTTATCCCCAGGGTAACTTTTATCCGTTAAGCGACGACCATTCCATTCTGAATCGCCTGGCCACTATGTCCTGCTTTCGCAACTGCTTGACTTGTAGGTCTCGCAGTAAAGCTCCCTTATACCATTACACTCTACGAATGATTTCCAACCATTCTGAGGGAACCTTTGAGCGCCTCCGTTACTTTTTGGGAGGCGACCGCCCCAGTCAAACTGCCCACCAGACACTGTC
>CANQAQ010000016.1 GCA_947589275.1 uncultured Bacilli bacterium
AAGTAAAATAATTACGACTAGGAATAGTAGTAATATTATAATAAATTGAGAAAATTCTCTTTTTGTCATAAATATCACCACCTTTCTTTTATCCTTTGATAAATAGAAAGGGAAAGCATCTGATATATTTCAAATGTATCCAATAACATTATAACGAACAAATGTTTATTATACAATACTTTTATATTGAATTTTAATAATTTAAAAAACACACTTGCTTATTATTAAATCAATAGGATATAGAAGGTAAAAATGAAAAAATAATATATTAAGATATTATAACTATAGAATTTAAAAAATTATAATTATTATTAAGTATAAAATTAAACAAATTTGAAAAAGAAATATATTTGTTTAATTTTTTATTTTATTATAGTATAATTAAATAGGTGATATAAGTGAAAAAAGTTACAGTATTTGGTGGAGGTACAGGCATGTCTACTCTTTTAAAGGGCCTAAAAGAGTTTCCACTTGATATAACTGCAGTAGTATCTGTTTGTGATGATGGTATGAGTACTGGTAAACTTAGAAAAGAATTTAATATGCCTGCAATGGGTGATATAAGAAGAGTTATAATATCATTATCTGAAACAGAACCTTTAATGGAAAAATTACTTAATTATAGATTTAAAACTAATAGTGAACTTAATGAACATACCGTTGGTAATTTATTACTTACTGCGGGTTCAAATATTACTGGAAATTTATCTGATGGAATAAGTGCTATAAGTAAAGTCTTAAATTTAAAGGGTAAAGTAGTACCTTTTTCAGAAGATAATATAACATTAATGGGTGAAATGGAAAATGGTAGTATAGTTGAAGGTGAGCATAATATTACACAAAGTCCATTAAAGATAAATAGAGTTTATTATAAAGAAAAACCTACAGTTTTAAAAGAAGTAATTAATACAATTAAAGATTCTGATTTAGTAATTCTTAGTATGGGTAGTTTATATACAAGTATAATCCCAAATTTATTAAGTTCTAATGTAATAAAAGCGTTAGATAATTCAAAAGCAAAAATAATGTATGTATGTAATTTAGTAACACAACCTGGTGAAACAGATGATTTTAAAGTAAGTGATCACATAAATGTCCTTAATAGTTATCTTGGTAAACATAAGATTGATGTTGTTGTTGCAAATACAGGTAAAATAAGTCGTAAAGTTGCTGAAAGATATTCTACTCTTGAACAAAAAGATTCAGTTATTTTAGATGAAGAAAATATTAAAACAAAACTTATTTTAAATAATTATGTTTCAATTGATAATGAAGTAATAAGACATAATGTTGAAAAATTATCTTTAGACATATATTCATATTTAATAAATTAAAAGAGGTGTATTATGAACAAAACTATTGATAAAATTATGATTTTTAATAAAGAAATAGAATATATAAAAAACGAAAAGTATAAGTCTTGTATTAAAAAATTAATTTCTCTTTTACCAGATTATTTTTTTAGTGTTGCTGCAAGTTCAACGGGTAAATATCATCCAACATTTGCACTTAATGAAGGTGGGCTTGTTAGACATACTAAAGTTGCTGTAAGAATTGCAAAGGAGCTTTTAGATAATAATAGCATAGGACATAAATTTACTTCTGATGAAAAAGATTTAATAATTATATCTCTTCTTATTCATGATGGATTAAAACTTGGATTTGAAAAAGAAAAATATACTAGGTTTGATCATCCTTTATTAGTTGGAAAATTACTTAAAGAAAATAAAGAAGATTTATTATTAACTGATGAAGAAATAATTTTTATCAATAATTGTGTATCTTCACATATGGGTGAGTGGAATAAAAATGAATATAGTAATGTTATATTACCACTTCCTAAAAGTAAATATCAGAGATTTGTTCATATGTGTGATTTTTTAGCAAGTAGAAAATTCTTAGATGTCAAATTTGAAAATAATGATATAATTGAATAGTAAGAAGGAGAATTTTTATGAAAGATAGATTTAGCAAATTTATATCAAATATAAATATAAAATATTTATTTGTGATAGTACCAGTTGTACTTATTGCTATATTAGTATTATTATCAATTATTTTTGGTACTTTAAAAATAACTAAAAATACTAAAGAAGAGTTAAAAGATATTGTTTTAAAAACTAAAGATGAAAAGGTATCATTTATATTTAAAGAATCATATAAAAAAAGTGATACAGGGGAATATGATTTATATGCAAAAGATGAAGATAGACAGTTAATAACAGGTATATTTACATATAATTTAAGTGAATATGAAGAAAATAGTGCTAAGGAAATATTAAATAATCAAATTGAGTATTTTATTAAAACTAGAAATGATATGAAGATATATAAAAAGGAAACTGTAACAGATTATAAAGATAAAATTATTACAAGAATTGAATATAGTGGAAAAACAACTGATTCATCTGATTGTATATATATTTTCTCAACAATCGAATTTAAAAATAATTCGGATTATGTTATATATTCAAATCAAGTGTTACTTAAGTCTGATTATGATAAGTATTCTAAGGAATTAAAAAATATAATAAGTAGTGCAAAACTAGAATAATTTCTAGTTTTTATTTTTTTACTAGTGGTATAAGTTTTTTATTGGTTTATATATTCTATGGAGGAGTTAAAATGAGTTATAAATATATAAAACAAGAAGGACTTAAAGATTGCGGATTATATTGTCTTTATAATATTATTAGATATTATAAAGGAAGTATTGATATTAATAAATTAAGAGAATTAACTAAAACTAATTCAAATGGAACAAATGTATATAATATAGTTAATGCATCTAATAATTTAGGATTAATATCAAGAGCTTATAAATGTGAATTAAATGACATATGTTCATTAAAATTACCAGCAATTGCACATTTAAAATTAGAAAATAATTATAATCATTTTGTAATAATTGATAAAATTATAGATGATGAAATTATTATTTTTGATCCAATTAGAGGATTAATAAAATATTCTATAGATAATTTTTCAAAAGAATGGACAAATGTAATAATAACATTTGAATGTACTAAAAATATAGTAAAAGAAAATAAAAAAAACTATAAAAATGAAGTTGTAAATTTTTTTAAAAAATATAAGTATTATATTTCCTTTATACTAATTTTTTCTTCTCTTTGTACTCTTTTAAGTGGTGTTAACTCTTTTTATTTTAGTAAACTATATGAAAAAGAAAATTCAATATTAGTTTTAGTAATTTTTACAATTCTTCTTATTCTTAGATTTATTTTTGAAATATTTAGAAATTTAAATTTAATAAAATTTAATAAAAAATTAGATATAGATCTTACTACTAAAATTTATAATAAAATTTTAACTCTTCCAATACAATATCACCATAATAGACCAGTTGGAGATATTGTATCTAGAATAAATGATTTATCATATATTAAAAATTTTATAAATGAAATAAGTTTTTCATCTATACTAGATATATTTTTTATTTTAATAACAAGTATATTACTATTTAATATAAATAAAACTTTGTTTTTATTATTAATTCTTTTTATATTACTATTTATAATAGTTCGCATTTTATTTAGAGATAAAATAAAATATTTATCTATGAAAAATAAAGAATATTCATCTATGATAAATACAATTATGATAGAAAGTATAGTTGGAATAGATACTATTAAAAATTTAAATATTGAAAATGATATATATAACAAATATATTAATAATTACTATAGGGCACTAGATAATAATATCAAACTAAATAAAAATATAATATTTATAAATTTATTTGAAGATTTTATTACAAATTTTTCAAATATTATAATATTATTTATTGGAATTTTATTTATTAAAAAAAATATTATGTCATTATCAAGTTTAATAGCATTTAATTGCTTATTATTATATATGATATCTTGTATTAAAAATATAATAAATATTGATAATATTACAATTGATGCAGTATCTTCATCAAAAAGAATTAATACTCTTATAAAAGAAAATAATGATGATATTATAAATACTAATTTTGATTTTAAAAATAAAATACTAGTTAAAAAATTATGTTACTCATATAATGAAGTTAATAATGTATTTAACAATGTTAATTTTAGTATTAAAAAAGATAGTTTTATTTTTGTAAATGGTAAAAGTGGTATTGGAAAATCAACAATATTTAAATTAATTACTAAACAATTAAAATGTAATGATAATATGATATTTATTGATGATAAAGATATTAATCAAATATCAAGAAATGATATAACTAATAATATATGTTACGTATCACAAAATGAGTATATATTTACAGATAGTATATTAAATAATATATTAATGTTTAAAAATGTTTCAATAGATGAACTTAATAGAGTACTAAAAATAACTATGATTGATAAAATGTTTAAAGATAGAAATATTGATATTAATTTTATTCTAGAAGAAAATGGTCAAAATATATCAGGTGGGGAAAAACAAAAAATATTATTAGCAAGGTCTCTTTTAAGAAACAAAAAAATATTGATATTAGATGAGACAATGAATGAAATTGATGTAAATAGTGAAAGAGAAATTATAAAAAATATAAAAACTGAATACAAAATTACACTAATTTTAATTTCACATAGGAATATTAATAGTGATTTATTTGACAAAGTAATAAATATTAGATAGAAAGGATGGATATATGAGAGAACTTACAAAAAATGAAATGTTAAATATTAGTGGTGGCGAAGTATCTGCTGGTCTAATCGCTGCAATATGTGCAGGAATATCATTTATAGTTGGAATAATAGATGGTTATGTTAGACCATTTAAATGCAAATAGAAAGGATAGATGTATGAAAGAACTTACAAAAGATGAAATGTTAAATATTAGTGGTGGTGCTCTTTCTGGGGCACTTTTAACCGCACTTTTTAAAGGTTTAAATATATTTACTGACATTGGTAGATATTTTGGATCAGCAATAAGAAGATTGGTTGATAATAATTTATGCGGATACTAAAAAATAGGGGTATATACCCTTATTTTTAATTAAAAATTTAAAAAAATGTTGAAATAAAAGAGTTCAGGTGTTATAATCATTTTAGTAAAAGTGAAGGGAGGGAAAGAAATGACTAAAGTTGTGGTAAAAAATGGTAATATAGATAGTGCTTTAAAAAAATTTAAACAAAAAGTAGCCAAAAGTGGAATCCCTTCAGAATGTAAAAAAAGAGAACATTATTCAAAACCAGGAATACAAAGAAGAGAAGCTAAAAAAGCTGGTATTAAAAATAGTAGAAAAAATCAAAATAGAGATAGAGATTAATATAAAGCAGAACAATCTGCTTTATTTTTGATAGAAAGGATAAAAAATGAAAGAAAAATTACAAAAAGATATGATTATATCTATGAAAGAACATAATAAAATAAAAACAGATACAATAAAATCTGTAAAAGCTGCAATACAAATGGAAGAAATTAATTTAAAAAGAGAATTAACTGATGATGAAGTTATGTCTATAATTACAAAGCAAGTAAAAATGAGAAAAGATGCGATAAGTGATTTTGAAAAAGCAAATAGAAATGATTTAATAGAAAGTTATACATGTGAAATAAATATATTAAATGATTATTTACCTAAACCACTTAGTGAAGATGAAATTATATCTATAATTGATGAAGCTTTTGAACTAATAAAACCAGAAAGTCAAAAGGATATAGGAAAAATAATGAAAGAAATTCTTCCAAAATTAAAAAATAGAGCAGATATGTCATATGTAAATAAAATTATAAAGGAAAAATTATAGTTTTAAATTATATAAGCTTTTAAACTAAGTTTAATATAAGAACTTCTTAAGTTCTTTTTTTTTCATATAATTTATTAGGTGATTATATGAGCTTGATTAAAAATATTGAAAGTTATGTAAAACAAAATGATTTTAAAATATTAATAAAAAATAAATATATTGATATAGAAAATTATACAAAACTAGATAAAATAGATGAAAATGAAATAATTATATATAATAATAATGAAAAAATAACCATATTAGGATCTTCTCTTACTATAAATAAATTACTAAATAATGAACTTTTAATTTTAGGAAATTATAATAAAATAGTATTTGAGGGAGTACATGAATAGTTATTTAATAATTTCTGTATATGGTAAAAATATACCAAGGTTTATTACAAAATGTAGAAAAAATAATATAAATATCCTAAAGTTAGATCAAATATCATACAAAGAAATATTAATAAAAATAAATTCTAAAGATTATAATAAACTTTTAAATATTAAAGCTTCATATAAAATTAATATAATAAATAGTATTGGTTTATTAAAAATAAAAGAGATTATAAATAAAAATAAATATTTAATTATTATGTTTATATTTGGATTATTATTTTTATTATATTTATCAAATACTATATTTAAAGTTAATATAATAAGTTCTAATAATGAATTAAATTCAAGTATAAAAAAAGACTTAGAACGTTATGGTATTAGAAGATATAAATTAAAAAAAACATATAGTATGAAAGAAAAAATAAAAGAAGAACTATTAGAAAAATATAATGATAGTATTGAATGGCTTGAAATAACAGATATTGGAACAACGTATGAAATAAAAATTGTAGAAAGAAAAAAACCAAAAGATGAAAGTATAAAAGAGTATACGAATATAGTTGCATCTAAATCAGGTGTTGTTAGAGAAATATATGCAGAAGATGGAGTAAAAGTTGTAGATATTAATACATATGTAAATAAAGGTGAAGTAGTAATAAGTGGAATTATTAAAAAAGATGATGAAGTAAAATCACTTGTAACAGCTAAGGGTAAAGTTTATGCTGAAGTATGGTATAATGTAAATATAGAATTTCCTCTTAAATATACTGAAAAAAAATATACAAATAATAAGAAAAAAAGTTTTTATATAAGAATAGGTAATAAATATATATCAAAAAATAGATTTAAAAATTTTGAAAGAAAAACTATTTCTTGTTTAAAAAATAGATTAGTACCATTTGAAATAGGTATAGAAGAAGAAAGAGAAGTTAAAATAATTAATGATACATATAGTATTGAAGAAGCAAAAGAACAAGCTATTTTAACTGCTAAAAATAAAATTTTACAATCTCTTGATAAAGATGAGTATATAACTTCTCAAAAAACTTTGAAATTTACAGCAAAAGATAGTAAAATAATACTAGATATATTTTTTTCTTGTTATGAGGAGATTGGTAAAGAAGAAAAAATTATACCAGAACTATAGAGGTGTAATATAATGATAACAGAAACTTTAAAGAGTGCAATTAATAATAATTGGCCAATGTTTTTTATATTCACAACAGTTATAATAACTATTAGACTAGTATATTTAATTGTTCATCGTGATAAATTTGTACTTTATAAAGAATTATTTATGTTAATATTTTTAATATATGCAATGTTATTATTTTATGTAGTAACATTTCAAGATGTAAATTATGGTACAAATAATTTTATACCATTTAAAGAAATATTTAGATATGAACTAGGTTCAAAATTATTTATTAAAAATATATTAGGAAATATAATATTATTTATTCCATTTGGTGTATTTGTATCATATATATTAAAAACAAGAAAACCTATATTTATTATGATTATTTCATTAATAACTTCATCAATTATAGAATATACTCAATTAAAAATTGGTAGAACTTTTGATATAGACGACATTATATTAAATATAGTTGGAGGTTTTTTAGGATATCTAATTTATTTAATATTTGATGTTATATCTACTCATTTGCCTTCATTTTTTAGAACGGATACTTTTAAAAATATATTAACAATAATTATTGTAATAATACTAATATTACTCTATACTAATTATTCATTCTGGGGGATATTAAAATGAACGAAATAGGATTATTTAATAATACAAATGATAATATAGATATTAATGAAATAGAAAATTTAACAAATTTTTTAGTAAATTACATGAATATTGAAAATATAACATTTAATGTTATATTTATTAGCAATAGTGAAATAAAAAAATTAAATAAAGAATATAGAAATATTGATAAAGAAACTGATGTAATTAGTTTTGCACTTGAAGATGATAAAAAAATAAAAAATATTAATATTAGAGTATTAGGTGATATTTATATATCTATTGATAAAGCAAAATCTCAAGCAAAAGAATATAATCATAGTTTAAAAAGAGAATTATGTTTTTTAACAACTCATGGTTTTTTACATTTATTAGGTTATGATCATATGAAAGAAGAAGATGAAAAAATAATGTTTAATCTTCAAGAAGAAATCTTAAATAGTTATGGGATTAGTAGATAAATTAGATAATAGGAGAAATAGTATGAAAGAAAAATTAGGAAGTATATTAAAAAATTCATATAGTCCATATTCAAATTTTAAAGTAGCAGCATTAGTAGTAATGAAAGATGGGAGAGAATTTAGTGGTACTAACGTAGAAAATGCTTCATATGGAGCTTCAATATGTGCAGAACGTTCTGCAATTGTATCTGCAATTAGTAATGGATATAAAAAATATGATTTTGATAAATTATATATAATGGTTAATTCTGATAAAATAAGTACTTGTTGTTTTATGTGTAGACAAGTTATATGTGAGTTATTTGAAAAGGATAGAGATATTATTTTATTTAATAAAAATGGTGATGAAAAAGTATTTAAGGTATCAGAACTTTGTCCATATCCATTTAATGAAGAGGATTTAATGTAATGAAAGTTGGTTTTGTTGCTATTGTTGGTAGACCTAATGCTGGTAAAAGTACACTTATTAATAGTATTATAGGAGACAAAGTTGCAATTGTTTCAGATAAAGCACATACTACAAGAAATAATATACAAGGAATATATAATGATAATGAATCACAAATAGTATTTATAGATACACCTGGTATACATAAACCTATTAATAAGCTTT
This sequence comes from uncultured Bacilli bacterium, assembly GCA_947589275.1. Classification (GTDB taxonomy): domain Bacteria; phylum Bacillota_I; class Bacilli_A; order RF39; family UBA660; genus CAG-433. Next base: position 8,911 of record CANQAQ010000016.1, read on the forward strand.
CAACATATATGAATAAACAGTCTTATTATTCTTTATCTGATGCAGATATTATATTATTTATGATCGATTCTAATGAAAAATTTGGCAAGGGAGATAATTTTATATTAGAAAAGATAAAAAAAGAAAATAAACCTATATTTTTAATATTAAATAAAGTAGATAAAATAAAGAAGGATTCTTTATTTAAAATGATAGAAGAATATAACAAATTATATAATTTTAATGAAATAATACCTATTTCTGCGCTTAAAAATGATAATATTAATGATTTAATTAAAACTATAAAACGTTATTTAAGTGAAGGAGATGCATTTTATAGTAATGATTATTATACTGATAAAAGTATTAATTTTATGGTATCAGAGTTAGTTAGAGAAAAAGTTCTTAATCTTACTAATGAAGAAGTTCCACATGCTGTAACTTGTATAACAGAAAAGTATGAAGATAATGGTTCATCTATTCACCTAAATATATTAATAATAGTTGAAAGAGAAGGCCTTAAAAAGATATTAGTTGGTCATAATGGATCTATGATTAAAAAAATTGGTATAGAAGCAAGAGAAGATATAGAAAAATTAGTTTTAAAAAAAGTGTATCTTGAATTATTTGTAAAAGTTATTAAAAATTGGAAAGAAAAAGAAAAATATTTAATTGAATTTGGTTTTAAAGATAATGATGAATAAATATAATTAATTATGATTAAAATTGATTATAGATATAAATTTTTGTCAATGAAGAATGTTAATGATATAGATAAGAGTATAATTTTAAGCACATATACTAATGAAGAATTAGATAATATATTATGTGAAATTTATAATGATATAATAAATGAAACTATAAATAAAAGTAAAGATGATTTAGATTTAATGATTGAACTTAGAGTATATAGTATCCTTAAAGAAGAAAAGAAAAAAAGAAATATAAAAAAATTAGAAATAAAATTTGAATAATTCTATTTTAGTGCACCATTATATTAGTAGGTGATAAAAATGAATAGAAATGATATATGGAATTTATTTAAAATAACTGGAAAAGTTGAATATTTTCTTAAGTATAGAGAAATGATTGAAAAAGGAATTGATAAAATTGAAACTAGTGAAAGTAAAAGGGATAATAATTAGTGAGTCTAATTATAGAGAAACAAGCAAACTTTTAAAAATAATAACAAAGGAATATGGATTAATAGGAGTACTTGCAAAAGGTGCTAAAAGTTTAAAAAGTAAGTTAAGAGCTTTTACTACTAAACTTACTTATGCAGAATTTCAAATATATTATAAAGAAGATAAATTATCTACATTAGTTTCTGTAGATATTATTAATCCATTAGTAAATATAAAAAGTGATTTACTTAAAATAAGTTATTCATATTTTTTACTTGAATTAACAAATCAGGTATTAAAAGAATCAAATATTAATAAAATATTTGATATATTATCTATTTCTTTAGAAAAAATAAATGATGGATGTGATCCAGCTATAATATCAAATATATTAGAATTAAAATATTTAAATTATTTAGGAGTTAATCCTAATTTAGATTGTTGTGCTTTATGTAAAAATACAAACATTCTTACAATATCTACTAGTAAAGGTGGATTTATATGTAAGAATTGTCATACTAATGAAAAAATAGTTGATATAAAAACTATTAAGATAATTAGAATGCTTTATTACGTTGATATAAATAAAATAACAAAAATAGATGTATCAGATAAAATAAAGGAAGAAATAGATAGTTTTATAAATGAATATTATGAAAAATATACTGGGCTTTATTTAAAAAGTAAAAAATTTTTAAAAAATATTAAAAATAGTTATGTATAACTCTTTTTTTATGATATAATTTTTTTAAGGGAGATTTTGGTATGAGTTATTTCGAAGAAGGTAAAAAAAGAATAAATTCAATGGCAGACTTTGCAAATTTATTTTTAGCAATATATTCTTTAAAATTTAATAGCGAAGATGATAATGTTTATTTACCAGTTAATTTTAAAGAAGTATTGGAAAATTCTATTTTTACTATATACAGAAATTTATCAAGCATTAATTCTGATATTCTTTATGATGAAAATGGAAACTTTAAAATTAATGAATTTTTAGATAAATTAAAACTTTCAACTACTAAGAAATATTGGAGAGAAGAATTTTTATTTGATTTAAGTAAAAATATGGTATGGACTAGAGTTACAAAAGATAATATTAAAGAAAAAATTGATTCATATGTTGAAGAAAATGTGTTAGATGTAGAAAAAATTGTAGATAGTTTTTTTGAAGTAGCAAATCTTAACATTAATAAGAATATAGATAATAATGAACGTAATTATACATTAATTTATAAAAAAAGCGATGACTAAGTGTGGAAACTTAAACAGCTATATTATTAAAGATGATTCTTTTAAAGAATAAGTAAGGTGGGACCGCGGTTTTTTAAATCGTCCTTACGTTTTAAAGTATCATCTTTTTTATAAATAGAAAGGGTAGATTTTATGGAAAAATTAACAATGGAAAAAATAGTAAATTTATGTAAACAGTATGGGTTTGTATTTCAAGGAAGTGATATATATGATGGATTTGCAAATACATGGGATTTTGGCCCTGTTGGTGTTGAATTAAAAAATAATATTAAAAAATGTTGGTGGAAGAGATTTGTTCAGGAAGATAAAAATACATATGGTATAGATGCTGCTATACTTATGAATCCAAGAGTATGGGAAGCATCAGGACATGTACAATCATTTAGTGATCCTAAGATGGATTGTAAAAAATGTAAACAAAGATTTAGAGCTGATAATTTAATAGAAGAATATTCTAATGAAACAGTTGCTGCTGAAGCAATGAGTAATGAAGAAATGCAAAATTATATATCTATGAATCATATTGTTTGTCCAAATTGTAAAGGTTTTGATTGGTCTGAAATTAAACAATTTAAATTAATGTTTGAAACTAGTAGAGGAACTGTAGAAGATAATAAAAATGAAGTTTATTTAAGACCTGAAACTTGTCAAGGAGAGTATGTTAATTTTTTAAATGTTCAAAGAACATCACGTGCTAAAATACCATTTGCAATTGCTCAAATAGGTAAAAGTTTTAGAAATGAGATAACTCCAGGTAACTTTTTGTTTAGAACAATTGAATTTGAGCAAATGGAACTTCAAAATTTTTGTAAAGATGAAGATTCATTAAATATTTATAATGATTATAAATTAAGAGCAATGAATTTTATTAAAGATTTAGGATTAAGTGAAGATAAATTAAGATTCCATGATCATGATAAATTAGCTTTTTATGCAAAGGCAGCATGTGATATCCAGTATAAATTTCCTATAGGTTGGGAAGAGTTAAATGGTATTCATCATCGTGGTACTTGGGATTTATCAAGACATTCAGAATTTTCAGGTAAAGCATTAGAATATCTAGATCCTGATACAAATGAAAAATTTATACCAACTGTAATTGAATATTCAATTGGTGCAGATAGATTAACTTTAGCAATTTTATGTGAAGCATATGATGAAGAAACATTAGAAGATGGTACAACAAGAGAAGTTATGCATTTTCATCCATCACTTGCTCCATATAAAGCTGCAATACTTCCACTTATTAAGAAAATACATAAAGAAAAAGCAGAAGAAATTTATGCAAAATTTAGTAAATATTTTATGTGTACATATGATGAAACAGGTAATATTGGTAAAAGATATAGAAGACAAGATGTAATAGGAACACCATATTCAATAACTATTGACGATGAAACTTTAAATAATAATACTGTAACAATTAGAGATAGGGATTCTATGAAACAAATAACTTTATCAGTAGATGAAGCAATTAATTATATAGAAAATAATATAAGATTTTAATGAGGTTAGTATGGAAAAAGTAGTAGTTGAAGATATAATAAAACAAATGGTTAAAGAACATAATAAAAAGGTTAAAATTACTAAAAAAGAAGTTAAAACTGAAGATAAAACAGCAAAATTAGTATATTCAATATGTAATATTAAAAAATAGAAATTAATTTCTATTTTTTAATTTAATTACTTATTTTAATACAATTTTAAAAAAAATATTTATTTTTATAGAATTTTATGTTAAAATTAGTTATAGATATAATAGTATGGAGGAATAAAATATGGGAATAATCGATAAAATTTTTGGAAAAGATATTGCTGGTGGTGAAATATCTGAAGATGAATATTATTCATTAGGAATTGATGAAGCATATAAGGATTCAAATAGTGAAGGTAATAAAATGATTCTTTTAGAACCAAGAGCTTATTCAGAAAGTCAGCAAATAGCCGATCATTTAAAGAAAAGAAATACTGTTGTAGTTAATTTAAAAAGAGTTACTAATGAACAAGCAAAAAGAATAGTAGATTTTTTAAGTGGTACTTTATATGCAATTGGTGGAGATTTACAAAAACTTGGACCTGGGATATTTTTATGTACACCTAAAAATATAAATGTACAAGGAAAAATAACTGAGGAAGAAGATAAAGCTAAACGTACTAAAAATGATGATTTTGAATTATAGTAGTAGACATTAATTTATAAAAGTGTTATTATATAACACATAGTTTTGAGGTGATTATCTTGAAAAAATTTAGTAGAACACTTCATGGCTATAATCCAGACGAGGTTAATGAATTTTTAGATGAAATAATTGCTAAAGTCGAAAAAATGGTAGAATCTAATAGACAAAAAAATGAAGAAATATTATTTTTGAAAAATGAACTTAATAAAGTTAAAAATACCGATATGATCGATAAAGCAAATAAGTTTGATGAATTACAATCAACCTTGAATAAAGCGATTGTTATGGCAGAGGATACAGGGGAGCATATTAGAAGAGTAGCTAAACAAGAACGCGATTTAATATTGGAAGAAGCTAAGAAAAATGCAAGTATTATAATAAATGATGCACTTGTTAGATCAGAAAAAATAGAATATGAAGCATCTCTGCTAAGAAAGAATATAGTTTTATTTAAAAGAAAACTTAAAAATAATCTTGAAGAACAATTAAAGTTAGTTGATGATATTGAGGTTATTGAAGAATTAGAATAAAAGATAGAGACGAATATCTAAGTTATATTTTAAAGAGAAAGTGTAGTTTGGTGGGATACACTAAATATTTTAGATATTAGATCACTCTTGATATTCTTATCTGAATAATTAGGATAAGACGTAGTTTATGCGTTAAATAATTAAAGAGCATAGAAATCTATGAAGTAAGGTGGTACCGCTATAATTAGTCCTTACATCATAGTTTTTATTATTTTATGGAGGTTATTATGAAAATATTTGAAAGTTTAAAAAAAGAAGAAAATTGTGAGTTAGAAAAAAGGTTATTAAAAAGATGGAATGATATAGATATTTTAAATAAGACAATTGAAAATAGAAAAAATAGTGAAAATTTTGTATTTTATGATGGACCAGCAACTGCAAATGGTCAGCCAGGAATACATCACTTGGTTGCTAAGGAATTAAAAGATACATTTTGTAAATATAAAACAATGAAAGGCTATAAAGTTCTTAGAAAAGTAGGATGGGATACACACGGTCTTCCTGTTGAAGTTAATGTAGAAAAGCAATTAGGATTTTCAGGTAAAAAAGATATAGAAAACTATGGTATAGAAAAATTTAATAAAAAATGTCGTGAAAGTGTTTTTGAAAATGAAAAATCATTTAGAGACCTAACAAATAAGATGGGACAATTTATAGATATTGAAAATCCTTATATTACATATGATAATAAATATATTGAAACAGAATGGTGGATACTTAAAAAATATTATGATGAGGGGCTTTTATATAATGGACATAAAATAACACCATATTGTCCAAGATGTGGTACTAGTTTATCTTCACATGAAGTTGCTCAAGAATATAAAGAGGTAAGTGTAAATACAGTAACTGTTCCTTTTAAAGTAAAAAATCAAGAGAATACATATATATTAGTATGGACAACTACTCCTTGGACTTTAATTGCTAATGTAGCAGCTTGTGTAAATCCAAATTTTACTTATTTAAAAGTTAAATCTAAGGGATATAATTTTATAGTATGTGAATCACTTATAAATAAAATATTTGGTGAAGAATATGAAGTTATTGAATCAATGAAAGGTAATGAACTTGAAGGATTAGAGTATGAACAATTTTTACCATTTATAAATGTAAAAGAAAAGGCCTTTTATGTTGTATGCGCAGATTATGTAACAGATGAAGATGGTACAGGTATAGTTCATATTGCACCTGCATTTGGACAAGATGATTATGAAGTTGGTCTAAAATATAATTTACCAGTTATTAATCCAGTAGGAGAAGATGGTAAATATAAGGAAGGTCCTTGGAAAGGAAGATTAGTTGTTGATTCAAATCTTGAACTTGACATAATAAAATACTTATCAGAAAATGATAAATTGTTTAAAAAACAAAAAATGATTCATAATTATCCACATTGTTGGAGATGTAAAACACCACTTATTTATTATTCAAAACCATCATGGTATATTAAAACTACTGCATATAAAGATAAAATAATTGAAGAAAATAAAAAAATTAAGTGGTATCCAAGTTATGTAGGAGAAAAAAGATTTGGAAACTGGCTTGATAATATGATAGACTGGGGTATAAGTAGAAATAGATATTGGGGTACACCACTTCCAATTTGGATCTGTAATTGTGGACATGTTCATACTATAGGTTCAATTAAAGAATTAAAAGAATTATCTATTGAAGAAATAAAAGATGAAGAAATAGATCTTCATAGACCATATGTCGACAATATTCATATAAAATGTGATAAATGTGGTAATATAATGACAAGGGTACTTGATGTAGTTGATTGTTGGTTTGATTCAGGTTCTATGCCATATGCACAATATCATTATCCTTTTGAAAATAAAGAATTATTTGAAAGTCAATTTCCTGCAGATTTTATTGCAGAAGGTGTAGATCAAACAAGAGGATGGTTTTATACACTACTTGTTATATCAACATTTGTTAGTGGTAAATCATCATATAAAAATGTTTTAGTAAATGATTTATTATTAGATAAAAATGGTCAAAAAATGCATAAAAGTAGAGGAAATGCTATTGAACCATTTGGAATAATAAATAAATTTGGTGCAGATGCAGTTAGATGGTATATTCCTTCTGTTTCACCTGTATGGCAGCCTATTAAATTTGATGAAGATGGAGTAAAAGAAGTTAATTCTAAATTTATTAATACACTTAAGAATACATATACATTCTTTGAAATGTATGCTAATACTGATAATGTAGATCCAAGAACTTTTAATATAAAATACGAAGATTTACAAGAAATAGATAAATGGTTATTATCTAAATATAATAAACTTATAAAATATGTAACAGATTCTTTTGAAGAATATGATTTAAATAAAGTTGTAAAAGAAATAAATAATTTCTTAAATGAAGATTTATCTAATTGGTATATAAGAAGAAATAGAAGAAGATTTTGGGGATCAGTTTTAGATGATAGTAAAAAAGCAGTATATAAAACTACATATGATGTATTACTTGGACTATGTAAATTAATCGCACCAATTACACCATTTATATCAGAAGAAATATATATTAAATTAACAGGTAATACTTCAGTTCATTTAGAAGATTATCCTACATATGATAAATCATATATTAATGAAGAAATAGAAGAAAAAATGGATTTAGTTAGAAACTTAATTTCACTTGGTAGAAATGCAAGGGAAGAAGCTAAAATTAAAGTTAGACAGCCTATAAGTGAAGTAATACTTGATGGTAAAAATAAAAATATAATAGGTGATTTAACTGAATTAATTAAAGAAGAATTAAATGTTAAGAAAGTTACATATGAAGAAGATTTAAACAAATATATGAATTACGAGGTTAAACCTAATTTTAAAGTAGCAGGTCCTATATTTGGAAAAGATATAAAAGAATTATCTAATGAATTATTAAAATTAACCGACGAAGAAATTAAAAAATTAGAAGATGGTAAAACTATAAGTATTATAGTAAATGAAAAAAATTATAATATAAATAACGATATGATTGAAATTAAAATTAAATCAAAAGATGGATTTGATGCTAAAATGGAAAATAATAATTTTATTATTTTAAATACTACACTTACTCCTATATTATTAGAAGAAGGTATAGCAAGAGAGTTAGTATCAAAAGTTCAAAATATAAGAAAAAATAAAGATTTTGATGTCTCAGATAGAATTACATTATATTATTATGGAGATATTAATAATGTAATTGATAACTTTAAAGAATATATTTCAAAAGAAACATTATCTATAGATATAATAAAAAAAGAAAATTTAACTGATGAATATGATTTAAATGGAAAAATAGTTAAATTAGATGCTAAAAAAGTTGATTAATCAACTTTTTTTAATTTTAAACTTGACAATATTTTATAAAATAGTAATATAATTTTAGATAAAATTAAAGAAAGAGGGGTATTAATGATAAAAATATATAAAACTGACTCTAAATCAAATATATCTAAATTAGATAAAATTGTTAAAGATTGCTGGATTAATTTAACATCACCAACTATTGAAGAAATAGAAGATATATCTAAAAAAACAAAAATAAATAAAGATCTAATATTAAAACTACTAGATGATGAAGAAATACCTAGAATAGAAATAGATGATAATTCAACACTTATAGTAGTTGATTGTCCATATATTGAAGATAAAGACAATAAATATTCAACTCTTCCTCTTGGTATTATTATTAGTAGTGATGGTTATTTTCTTACAATATCATCTAAAAAATTAGATGTACTTAGAAGATTTAAATTAGGACTAATAAAAGATTTACATACAGAAAAGAAATCAAGATTTACAATACAAATATTATATGAAAATGCTAAGTTATATTTAAAGTATCTAAAATTAATAAATAAAAATATATATAATAAAGAAAAACAATTATATAAATCTACTGAAAATAAAGAACTTATTAGTGTACTTAATATAGAAAAAAGTCTAGTTTATTTTATAACTTCTCTAAAAGAAAATGACTTACTTATAGAAAAAATAGCTAAGGGAAATATTATAGAAATGTATGATGAAGATTTAGATTTATTAGAAGATGCTCAAATAGAAAATAAACAAGGTGTTGAAATGGCTAATATTTATCGTGAAATATTAAGTAGTGTTTCTGATGCATATGCAACTATAATATCAAATAATTTAAACCAAGTTATGAAAATATTAACAAGTATAACAATTATATTTTCAATTCCTACTATGATATCATCTTTTATGGGAATGAATGTACCTCTTGGAATATTTTCAAAATTAAGTTATGCATTTTGGATAATTTTAGCAGTATCTATTTTAATTTCTATTGGACTTGCTATTTATTTAAGAAAGAAAAAATTATTATAAGAACTTTTAGTTCTTTTTTATTATGCTTAAATTTCTATTTGGAATATAAAATAGTAGGAGGATTTACTTATGAAAATAATACAATATATTAAAGAACAAATAAATGTTACTAAAGAAAAAGATCCATCTATTAAATCTACTATGGAAGTATTCTTATATCCTAGTTTTAAAGCACTTTTATATTATAAAATATCTAATTATTTATATAATAAAAAACACTATTTTCTAGCAAGATATATATCAGAAAGAGCAAAAAGAAAAACAGGTATTGAAATTCATCCAGGATGTAAAATAGGTAAAAGATTATTTATAGATCATGGTATGGGAGTAGTAATTGGAGAAACAACTGAAATTGGTGATGATGTAATAATATATCAAGGTGCAACACTTGGTACTACTGGAAAAGTAAAAGGTAAAAGACATCCAATAATAGGAGATAATGTACTTATAGGTGCTGGAGCTAAATTACTTGGTCCATTAAAAATAGAAAATAATGCAAAAATAGGTGCAGGTGCTGTAGTATTAAAAGATGTCCCTAAAAATACAACTGTAGTAGGAATACCTGCTAGAGTAGTAAAGGTAAATAATGATATAACTGATAAACCTAATCAATATTTAAAAGATCCTATATTTAACAAAATAGATGATATTATTGATACATTGAAATTATTATAATTATAACTTTTATATTGATTTTAATGTTTAAATAAGATATAATTAACGTAAGGTAAATAATAAAGATAATACACTAAGATAGGAAGTATAATAAATGAAAAAAATACTAAATAAAATTAAATCTAAATGGATAAATACTGATACAAGAAAAAGAACTAGAGTCTTAACAATATCAGTATTATTAGTATTATTTATATCTACTGTTATTATATTAAATAATGTTTCGGCCTATACTGTATATTATCCAGACACTCAGAGGGGTTATTCTGGATATCCAAATTTGGGATTTGGGGAAAATACTGCAGGGAGCAAATATTGTTTAAGCAATGATAATAATATGGCTACATGTGAAAGTAATATTATCAATCATGTTTTTTGTATTGAACCAGGTGCAGGGATGGGGACTACTTATTCATCAGTAGATCTTAGTGATAACTATCAATTAGATTGTAATGGTAGTAATTGCGTAGTATATTCAGCTATTTCATGGTATTTATCTGTAATAACATATTATTATAAAGTTAATGCTTTTAATGCAGCAAACAATAATACTCTTGATGCTCTAAGAGCGGCAACGCAAGCATTAATATGGGAGTTTTCAAGTGGTGGTAGAACAAATTTTGATAATTACTATCCAGATGTATATTCTGGCGAAAATTCATTCTGGGCAAAGCATGTTAATAATAAGGATGATGATTTTGCTTCCTGGTATAAAAAAATAATTGACTATGGATATTATTATTATCAAGACCCACATTTTGCAAATGTAACTTATGATTTGGAGTATAATGCTGATAGTAAAAGTTATTCAAAAACTGAGAATTTTAATTCATCAACAGAAAATTATATTATGAGTTGGTATGTTGGTGAAGGTCATCCTAAATATGATTCTAGATATAAAGGTAGTTGTACATCAAATAATCCTAACGTGAGTGTTTCTATTAGTAGTGAAATTGATAAAATAACAATAACATCAACTAAAGCAATACCAGATGGTGCTACAATAACATGTACACATAATGATGCAGATGAGGCTACCTCAAAGGCTTTAATTTATAGTGGTGGTGCGGATACACAAAAACTAGCTTGGGGTTATGGAACACCAACACATAGTTTTAGTTTTAAGGTTCATACAAAGCAAGCTGAAGTACCAGTATCAATAAAAAAGATAGATAGTGAAAATAATAATGATATAAGTGGCGCAGTATTTAAGCTAACAAATAATGCTAATAGCTCAGTTACATATACTATAAATGGTAATGGAGCAGCAGTAAATGTAATTCCAGGAACATACACTGTAGAGGAAATAACAGTGCCAGAAGGATATCAAAAAATGGCAGCGCAAGTAGTAACTATAACAAGTGCTCAAACTTTTACATTTAGTGATTCACCTATTAAAATAAATTTTACTAAAAAAGATAGTAATACAAGTAAAGCAATAAATAATGCAGGATTTCAAATATATAATGGAGGAACCTTAGTAAGATTTAATCAAAAAGATTCAACTGGTTGTTATCCAGTTTCAAGTTCTGGTTCTGTAACAGAAGTATTGTCTGATTCAAGTGGTAAAGTATGTTTAAGTAGGGTTTCATCAGGCGTAAATTATACTGTAAGAGAATCAAAAGTACCAGTTGGTTATAAAAAAATGCCTGATCAAGTTATTAATTCTACTAGTGTTAATAATTTTACTTTTACAGATGAACCACTTTATATGAAATTTTATAAACAAGATAGTATAACTGGTAAAAGAATAAATAAAGCAGGATTTCAAATATATAATGGTAGTAATTTAGTAAAGTTTAATAATAAAGATTCAAAAGGTTGTTATGAAGTATCAAATACTGGTACTGTAAGCGAAGTATTTACAGATACAAGTAAAAATAATGGTGAAGTATGTATAAATAAAGTATCATCAGGAGTTACATATACAATAAAAGAAACAACAGTGCCAAGTGGATACACAAAAATGAATGATGCAAATATTACCGCACCACTTGCAAGTAGTGCAGTAAATATAACACAACAAGGATTAGTGGATTATCCAACAATGCTAGAATTTGAGAAAAAAGTAAGTGATGATGGTAATAATACTAATACATCAATAACAAAGTTAATAGATATAGCAAAATTTACAATAACTGATAATAAATCAACAACATTAAAGTTTATAGATAAAGGTAATGGAGAATATTGGTATGATCCAAATGGTACAGTAACATTACTACATACAACAAATAGAAAATTTAAAGTTAAATATCTACCAGTTGGAAGTTATAAAGTAAATGAAGTAAGTTATACATTAACAAATGATGAAAAAAATATAGTACGTAGTTTAACAGGAGAAACTATAAATACAACTATAGGAGTTCCAGGATATTATTATAATTCAGGTAGTGCATTTACTATTAATAATTCTACATCAAAGATAAATATAGTAAATAATTTAGTTAAAATAAGTTTTGAGAAAACAGATATATATAATTATTATACAAAGACTGATCAAGTAAAAATAGATAGTAGCGAAAAATTACTAGATACAGCAGTATTTGTATTAAAAGATAGTAATGGTAATATATTAAATTTAAAGAAAATTGGTAATGGAGAATATAGTTATATAAAAGATAATAATAATACAGTAAGTGAAATAAATACATATAATGGTAAATTAACAATATCACATTTAATGAATAATGAAAGTTATACTATAGAAGAGATAAAGTCACCAGAAGGATTTATATTACCAGATGATCATCCTAAAGTA
>CANQAQ010000017.1 GCA_947589275.1 uncultured Bacilli bacterium
CAAAAAACTATTAGTTTTTATAATTTAATTTTTTTATTAACATATATTTTAGTATGAATATTATAGTACATGATTTAAATGAAATTGATATAAATAACTTTATTGTTATGAACTCTAATGATATTAATTATTGCAAGGGATGTTTTTCATGCTGGACTTATTCTCCTATGAAATGCATACTTAATGATAAGTGTAATAATAGTTGTAGATATTTCTTAAATGCAGAAAAAATTGTTATAGTAAGTAAGTGTATTCATGGTTCATTTAGTAGTAAAGTTAAAAAAATATTAGAGAGAAATATTGGTTATGTAATGCCCTATGTTACTATTAGAAATAAAGAGATACATCATAAAATGAGGAATAATAATAAACCTAATTTGATAGTTATTTTTTATGGTGATATAAGTGATAGTGATAAAGAAATATCTAAAAGATTAATTGAAAGAAATAAACTTAATTTTAATTATAATAATACTATAATATATTATTTAAAAAGTGAAGAAGAAGTAAGGAGTAAACTTAATGATATTATTTATTAATGCAAGTCCAAGATTAAATAAAAGTAATTCTAAGTATTTTTGTGATTTATTAAAAATAGATGATAGTATTACAAATTATATTTATAGTGATAGTTTTGATATTATTAAAGAAAATATTAAAACTATAGATACAATAGTTTTTGCATTTCCTACTTATATAGATATTATTCCATCTAAGTTAATAGAATTTATTGAAAATTATGAAGATGATTTTGAATACAAAAATATTTATGTTATTTGTAATTGTGGATTTTTAGAATCTATACATAATGATTTATCTATTGAATATATGAAAAGATATATAGAAAATAAAAAAGGTATATTTAAAGGTTATTTTAATATTGGATCTGGAGAAGTTATTAAATTTACTAAAAATAATAAATTATTTAGATTATTATGTTTAAATTTTTATAAAAATCTTAGAAAATTTAGAAAAGCTATAAATAATAATTGTAATATACATATTAGTACCTGTTTTAAAATACTTCCAAAAAGAATATTTTGTATAGTATGTAATTATTTTTGGAAAAAACAAATAAACGAATAATAATTATTCGTTTATATATATTTTAGCTAGTTTTTCTGATACTCTAATTCCATCCATAGCTGATGTAGTAATACCACCAGAATATCCAGAACCTTCACCTATTGGATATATTCCTTTTATATTACTCATATAATTATCATCTCTTATTATTCTTATAGGCGATGATGTTCTTGTTTCTACTGCTGCTATAATAGCATCATCATTTGAATAACCATTTATTATTTTATTAAAATAAATAATTGCATCTTTTAAATCATCGCATATATATTTAGGCAATATATCATTAATATTACAAAATTCATAATTACCTTTAAATATAGGTTTTACACTTTCAAAATGATCAGAAATTTTATTATTTAAAAAATCTTTAAATAATTGAACAGGTATTTTTCCATTACCATATTTATATGCTTTTTCTTCAAGCATCATTTGAAATTTCATTCCATCAAATAATTCAAAACCAAAATCTTCTTCTGATACAGAAACAACAAGAGCACTATTTGCATTTAGACTATCTCTTTTATAATTACTCATTCCATTAATAACAAGTCTTTTTTCTTCACTTGATGAATTAACTACATATCCTCCAGGACACATACAAAAAGAATAGACTCCTCTATTGTCTTTTGATTTATATGTTAACTTATAATTTGCAGGATCTAATAATTTACTATTAACTCCATATAAAGCATCATTTATCATTTTTTGTGTATGTGATATTCTTATACCTACTGCAAATGGTTTTGATGACATATTTAACTTATTTTTATTTAACATATAAAACGTATCTCTTGCACTATGTCCAATTGCTAAAATTAAATTATCACAATTAATTAATTCATTATTATTAACTTCAATTTGTCTTATACTATTTTCTTCTATAATTAAATCAGTAAGAATAGTATTATATCTAAATTCTCCACCATAGTTTATTATTTTATTTCTCATATTTATTATAATATCTCTTAATTTATCAGTACCAATATGAGGATTTTTTTTATATAAAATCTCTTTAGGTGCACCACACTCTATAAATATTTCAAATACTTTTTTCATCCTATTTTCTTTATCTTTTACTAATGTATTTAATTTACCATCTGAAAAAGTACCTGCTCCTCCTTCACCAAACTGAACATTAGAATTTATGTTTAATTTAGAATAATTCCAAAACTCATTTACATTTTTTATTCTATCTTCTACCTTTTCACCACGTTCTATTATAAGAGGTTTATAATTATATTTTGAAAGCATATAAGCACAAAATAGTCCTGCTGGACCTGCTCCTACTATTATTGGTCTATATTTCATCTTATATTTACCAGTAATATTAAATATATAATCATCATTTGGTGATAAAAATATATCATTAGATTTTACTTTTTTTATTACTATATTTTCATCTAAAACTTCTACGTCTACCTCATATACATAATTTATATTATTTTTATTTCTAGCATCTATAGATTCTTTTATTATATCTATTTTTTTAATATATTCTCTTTTTATTTTTAATTTTTTACTCGTTTTATTTAATATTTCATCTATTGTATTATTTTTAATACTTACCTTTACTTGTCTTACTCTTATCACCTTATATCACTTCCTGATAAATAACCAGTAATAAATGCAAATGTTAAATTATATCCACCACACTGTCCATCACAATCTAGTATTTCTCCTATTATATATAAATTATCTACTAATTTTGACATCATATTATTATAGTTTATTTCAGTTAAATCTAATCCACCAGAACATACTTGGCATTTATCAAATGAATTAGTACCTGTTACATTTATTTTAAAACTAATTATATTATTTAAAAGTATATCTAACCTTTCTTTAGATAAATCATCTAATTTCTCATTATTTTTTATATTTGATAGTTTAAGTATTACATTTACTATTTTTTTATTTAAAATTCCGCATAATAACTCTTTAATTGTTCTAGATTTTACTATTTTATTTCTATTACATATATATTCTAATAATTCTTCTTTAGTTTTAATAAATGGCATAAAATTAATTAATATATACTGATTTTCTCTTACTAGATAACTAATATTAAATGTACATATACCACTTACATAACCATCTAATAATTGAAGTTCTCCTATATCTTCTTTTAATAAATTATCATTTTCATATAATGAAATTTTAGCATCACATCTAACACCTGATAAATCTTTTAAATATTTATTATCAGACTTTATTTGTACTAGTGCTGGTTTTATTTTTGTAATATGATGATTAAAATCTTTTAAAAATTTATATCCCATTCCATCAGAACCTGTTTTTGGATATGCTTTAGATCCAGTTGAAATAACTAACTTATCACAAGTTATATCATTATTTATAATAAATTTGTTATCCTTATTTTTAATACTACTAACTAAATAATTACATACTACATTAACATTTAAATATTTTAACTCACTTTCAAGTGCATCTTTAACAGATATTGCCTGATTAGAATATGGATAATAATACCCATTTTTTATTTTTGGAATTATACCTATTTGATCATAAAATTTTAATAATTCATTAATATTTTCATTTGTAATTATTTTTCTTAAAATATCCATATTATTTGAATGATAATTATTTATATCTTGATTTTCATTAAAATAATTACATCTACCATTACCTGTTACTAATAATTTTTTTAATATATCATTATTTCTTTCTAAAATAGTTACATCATTACCATTTTTCTTAGCATATATAGCACATATTACACCAGATACTCCTGCACCTACTATTACTACTTTGCTCATTTTTTCACTTCCTAAAAAAAATTATAACATTAATCAAAATAAAATAGTATAAATTTATACTATTTTATCATTTGATAATGTATATACTTTATTTTTACCTTGTTTTATTCTTTGAAGTTGTTCACTTAAAACACCTCTTGTATAATATACTGCTCCCTCTAAATCTATTTCATCATCTAAAAATTCGTATTTTCTTTTATTATTTTCCCACTCTTGCTCTCTCGTTTTAACAAAATCTTTTGATAAAAAATCAGTAGAAACATCGTCTATATTTATAGATGTACTATTTCTAAGCATTTGTTCAAAGCAATAAGAAAATATATCTAAATCATATTCTCCTCCATGTAGTTGATATACATCATAAAAATCTTTCATTCTAGTATTAAAACCATATATCATATTTTTTTTAATAATAACATATAATTTTTCAGCAAGAGTTTCTTCTATAGAAGGAACTACTACTTCATATTCAGCATCGTCTATAAATATTTTCGGTACAGTTTTTACTTCATCTTTATAAATAATATTATAATTTTCTCTATAATCAATTCCAATTGGATGATTTATTTTTCCTATTTGTGCACAAATTGGTATTTTATATATTCCAGTTCCTGTTTGTTTAGGTTTATTTCTAAGGTCATAAGTTATATTTTGAGTTTCGTCACACATAGCAATTATTAATGTTACAAGTGGATCATGATATGTTTTTATGCTTGCTATATCTATATCTGTAATTGGTCTTACCATTTTATTTAAATGTACTAATTGTGCAAAACTTCCTTTTACTAATATACTTTTTTCTTTATCCTTTTTACTTAAGTTATATAATAGTAATCTAGAAAAAAATGTATTATAGGCATTTTGTACACTTATATTTAATCTTTTTGCTTCTTTCTTTATAAAGTTTTTTAATTGTTCATCACTATATATTTTAACCATAATATCACACCCTTTTTAAATACTAGCTTGATATTATAAAGCAAATTTTAAAATATTACAAATATTTTTTAAAATTTTTATTTTAAAGAAAAATTTTTATCTTTGTTAATTGAAAGATCTGTGATTTGCTTCATACTTTCAAATTGTTTTAAAATATTACTATTAAAATCTAATTTGTCATCATCATATACAAAATGATTAATATCTATATCTTGCATATCTATAAAATGATATGATGCGAATAAATTAGTACCTGTAACTTGAGTAAATAAATCTATTATTTTTTTCTTTTTGTTTTCATTTATATCTTTTTTTATGATTAATGTAAAACTACCATTTTGTTTTTGAAATGATATAGAAAAATCATTATCATCTAAATCTTCAATATTTGATTTTTCTATTATTAACTCTAAGTTATCGTAATCAATTTGATTTACTTTAAATTTTATTTTATCTTTTAATTTATCTATTATAGAATATATAGTAAAAGTATATAATTCTTCCTTGTTTGTCATAATATTCCTCCTTTTATATTATATACTATATATTTATAAACATAATAAGACATAAATATTTTTAATAAAAATTTATAATTTTTTGATTTAACTTTTTTGCATCTTCTATTTACTTTAAAACTTACTATCTTGTTTTTTATTACATCATAAATATACCAATTACATTAGCAATAAAATGTGAAATCCAACTGCACCATGCATTGTCTGTCTTCTTAAATACAAGACCATAAAATATAGAATTCATAAATACAAATATTAAATCATAAATAACAATTAACGGATTGTTAAAATTAAAATGTCCTAAAGAAAATAAAACAGATGTAATTATTAATGAAGGTATAAATTTTATGATTTTTGTAGTTTGTTTTTGAAAAAATGCTCTCCAAGCAATTTCTTCTCCTAATGCTGCTATTACAAGAGTTAATATTGTTTTTATTATTTCTTGTGAATCTATAAAATTTGTTCTATTTCCTAAATATTCAATATATTCAGGTAAAAATCTTTTTGCGATTATAAAACATAATATATTTAATAATATAGGGGTAATTGATAATAATATAACTTTTATATCTTTAAAAGAAGAACAAAACTTTTTTATATCTAATCCAGATGTTATAACATCATTTGTTTTTCTAGTAGTAAAATATGCTATAATACCTACAATTACTGATATACCTGCTAATTTTAAAACTTCATTATTTACCTTAATATTTAAAAAATTTGAAAATGATAAAATTGTCATTACTATTAATAATACAATTACACTTTTATTTAATTTTTTCATATCTTTCCTCCTAATTAATTTTATAAAAAACTTTCTCTAACACATCAATACAATATTTTTCATTATAATTTATAGAATTATTTGCTAATAAACTAGCAAGTCCATGTGCAGTAATAAATAATAACTTAAATTCATCTTTTATACTATTTTTGTCAATTTTAGTTTCTTTTTCAATTATTTTAAATATTTCTTTAAGTCCTTCTTCATTATTATCTATTAAATCATCAAAATTAAAATTTGAAAATTTATCACTTTGAAATAAAAACTTAAATAAATTTTTTTCTTGCTCTGCAAATTTAATATATTGGAGTCCAATATTTAATAATGGATTATTGCTAATATTTTCTTTCATTAAAAATTTTGAATGATAATTATCAACTATACTATACAATTCTTCTTTTAAGAGATCCATATTTTTATAATGATACATTATAGGTTGTGTAGAACAATTTAGTTTACTTGCTATATTTCTTACATTTAATTTATCAATACCTTCTTCTTTTATAATTTTTAGTCCACTTTCTAATATCATATTTTTTGATATTTTAGGAATTGGTGGCATATTATCACCTCATTTATAATACTTGTTATATAACAATTGTTATTATAACTATGATTATATTATTTTGCAATATTATTTTTAAATTTTACAAAAAAAATAGATTAGTTATGTTTAAACTAATCTATAAACTGTAATTTAAATTTTAACCTAGTATCCTTTAAAAATTTTTCCCCTTTTAAAATTCTTTTTTCAAAAATATTTTTTCTGATATTTTATATGATACATAAACCATAATAATAGTAATTAGTATTAAGCTTATTACTAAATAATTTTCTATAAGTGATAGTAATTTTCCTATAAATGATAAGTCTATATATTGAAAAATAAAACCAAATACAACAGCTATACCAAATACAATTATAAATATACCAATTCTTGCTTTTTCAACGCCAAATTTATAAATAATTGGATACATAAATGATAAAACAAGTAAAGTTCCAAATATTGTACCTAACATTGAAACTAAAATTTGATTATAGTTAATAGTTTTTGTATTAGTATACGAAATAATAAAAGATAAAATAATAGTTATAACTGAAACAATAAAAATCATTAAAATTGTTGCTACATATTTTGACTTTACACTATTTTTTCTTCCATCAGGTAATGATATTGAGTAAGCATCCCATTTATTATAATTATCATAACTAAATGTTGAAATCATTACCATTATACTCATAAATGGTAATATAAATGATATATCCATTTTACAAGTTAATCCCATTACAGTATATATTATAATCAATATTCCTAATAATTTAAAATTACTTTTAATCATAGCTAAATCTTTTTTCATAAATCCTATCATTATTCTTCCCCCTTAATCATTAAGACCATAAGGTCATCTAAAGTTATTTTATCGATTATAGATATATTATATTTTGATTTAAAATCTTTTTTATTTTCAACTAATACTTCATATTCATATTTTGTTTTCTTATATTTAATATAATCTTTTTTATTTATTTTTTTAAATTCTTTTTCAGTACATTTTACAATACCATATTTATCTAATAATTCATTTGTTGTTTTAGATAAAATAATTTCACCATTATTAATAAAAGTAATATAATCAGCAATATGCTCTAAATCAGCAGTAATATGACTAGAAAGTAAAATAGAACAACTTTCTTTTTCTAATATACTTTGAAATATTTCAATAACTTCAGCGCGAGCAACAGGATCAAGTCCTGAAGTTGGTTCATCTAATATTAAAAGTTTTGGGTGGTGAGATAATGCCGTTACTATTTCTAATTTTTTTCGCATCCCTTTTGAAAAAGTTTTAATTTGGTTATTAGGTAATAATGAAAATTTTTTTAAATAATCATAAAACATTTTCGTATCCCAATTTTTATAAATACTTTTCATAGTACTATTTATATCATTTGGAGTAAGAATTTCTGGAAAAAACATATCATCTAATACAACACCAATTTCTTCTTTTATTTTTTTATCGTCCTTAAGATTATCCAATCCAAAAATTTTAATTTCTCCACTATATAATTTAATAATATTTAATATTGCCTTTATTGTTGTAGTCTTTCCAGCACCATTTTCTCCAATAAACCCCATAATCATACCCTTTGGTAAATTAAATGATACATTTTTAAGTTCAAAATTATCATATTTTTTACATAAATTTTTAACTTCTAAAGCATATTCCATATTTATTTATCCTCCTCATATAATATATTTAACATTTCATTTAATGTTTTTTTCTTTATGCTATTCATTTTTGCAATACTAACTGCCTTATCTATTAATTCTTCTATCTTATTTAATTGTTCTTCTAAAGCAATATCTTTATTTATCCTAGCAACATAGAAACCTTTAGATGGAACATTTTTTAAATATCCCTCTTTAACTAGTTCTTCATAGGCATTTTTTGTTGTTATAACACTACAACGAAGATCTTTTGCCAAAGTTCTTATAGATGGTAATAGCTCGTTTTCTTTTAGTTCATTAGAAACTATTTTTACTTTTATTTGCTCTTTTATTTGTTCATATATAGGGACACCATTTGAATTACTTATTACAATTTCCATAATTAACTCCTCTGTATATAGTAATTATATACAGAATATATACACTTGTCAATAAAAAAAACAAATATAATTTTTTATCTATTTTACTCATTATTTTATATTTGTATTTATTTATCATTGTGTTACCCTACTATTTTATTAATATAATAATTAATAGTAGCTAAACTTTTATTTGATTTTTTTTATTATATATATTAAAATATACACCTATATGGAGGTTTAGATATGAATAAAATTAGTTATACATATATAAAAGGAAAAAATAAATCTGATGATAAAGCAATTGTTACATTAGATGATGATACTAAAGTATCTATGAATCACTATGATAATATAGATGCAGTATTAATGTATAAAGACTTAATTAAACAAATAGAAAAAGAAATAAAAAGATTAGATAATGATCATGAAATTGCTAGAAAACCAATTGTAAAAAGAATAATGCAGATAATTTCTTTAATTGTAAGTATACCATTATCAAGTTTTTTTGGTATAGGTTTATATTTAGGATCAAGTAGTCCAGAAATATGTATTTTAATTTCAACTTTATTTGGTACCATATTAACTACATCTATATATAGTGGTTTTAATAAAATTTTAGAGGGAGAAGAAAACTCATATAATTTAAAATTAAAATATTTATATAATAAACTTTATTTTGTAAATAATAAAGTAAAGAATTTAGAAAATGAAATTACTCATGAAAGAAGTATTAAAAATAACTCTATTATAGATATTAAAAATGAAAGAGTTATTAATGAATTAGATCATGATTTAGATATTTATAGTGATATTGGATATAATAAATTAAAATATATGAAATATTATTTAAAAAATATATTAAAAGATAGATTAATAAAAAAGGATTATTCAGTTGAAGATACTAATATGATATATGAAGAAATCAAAAATATACAAGAAAATAGTAAAAAACTAAATCTAGAAAATAAGTAAATGATTTACTTATTTTTTTCATAAACAAAGCATGTACACATATATTTTATTAGGGAAGGTGGACATGTGTTTTTTAAAGATATTCATATAAGAATGAGATTATTTTTTGTAATAGTTATTATACTTTTTTTAACAGTTATAAGTAAAGTAATATATATACAAGTATTTGAGTATGACAAACTTTCAAAATTATCATCTGATTTATGGAGTCGTAATTTACCTATTGAGGGTAATAGAGGAATTATTTATGATAGAAATTTTACTATATTAGCTGATAATATAACAACAACTAGCTTAGTTTTAATTCCAAATCAAATAAAAGAAAAAGAAAGAGCTATAAAAGAGTTATCTAAAATAATAGGTGTATCAGAAGAAGAAATGAGTAAACATGTCAACAAAAAAACATCTATTGAAAGAGTTCATCCAGAAGGTAGAAGACTTTCCTTTGATATTGCTGATAAGATAGCTGCATTAAATTTAGAAGGAGTATATTTAGTTAAAGAATCAAAAAGAAATTATCCGTATGATAAAAATTTATCTCATGTTTTAGGATATGTTGGAATAGATAATCAAGGATTATCTGGTCTTGAACTTCAATATAATGAATATTTAACAGGTGAATATGGATCTATTAAATATTTTTCGGATGCTAAAGGTAATAAATTAAAATTAAATGAAATATATGAAGAACCACAAGATGGTGTAAATATTCTTTTAACTATTAATAATGAAATACAGATGTCAGTAGAAAGAGAACTTGATAATGCTTTAAGTAAACTTAATCCTGAAAAAGCTTTAGCTATTGTAATGGATCCAAATTCTGGTGAAATTCTTGCTATGAGTTCAAGACCAAATTTTTCTCCATCAAATTATCAAGATTATACTTTAGAAGAAATAAATCGTAATCTTCCAATATGGATGAATTATGAACCAGGATCAACATTCAAAATAATAACACTTGCTACTGCTTTAGAAGAAAATTTAGTTGATTTAGAAAATGAACATTTTTATGATGGAGGTAGCGTAAGAGTTGCAAATGCTAAAATAAAGTGCTGGAAAGCAGGTGGTCATGGAGATCAAACTTTTCTTCAAGTTGTTGAAAATTCTTGCAACCCTGGTTTTGTTGCATTAGGTAGAAGAATTGGAAAAGAAAAATTATTTAGTTATATAGATAAATTTGGATTTGGTGAAAAAACTGGTATAGATTTAAATGGTGAAGCTACAGGTATTATTTTTGATTTAGATAATGTTGGTGAAGTAGAACTTGCTACTACTGCTTTTGGTCAAGGTGTAAGTGTAACACCTATACAACAAATAACTGCAGTATCAGCTGCTATTAATGGTGGAAAATTATATAAACCATATGTTGTAAAAAGTCTTCTTGAACCAGAAACTAATTCACCTATATTAACAAATGAAAAAACTTTAGTTAGAAATGTAATTTCAAATGAAACAAGCAAAAAAGTAGCACTCGCACTAGAAAGTGTTGTTACTAATGGATCTGGTAGAAATGCATATATAGAAGGTTATAGAGTTGGTGGGAAAACAGGAACAGCACAAAAAGTTAAAGATGGTGCATATATGCAAGGTAATTATATATTATCTTTTATAGGATTTTTACCTGCAGATAACCCAAAGGTTGTTGTATATGTTGCAATTGATAACCCAAAGGGTGTTGTTCAATATGGTGGTACAGTAGCAGCACCTATTGCAAAAGCAATACTAGAAGATTGTATAACTGCACTTGATATTAAAAAAAGTAGTAAAGGTACAGAAAAAAAATATCAATTATGGGAGAAAAAATATGTTACTGTACCAGATGTTACTGGAAAGAAATTAAATAGTGTTAAAGGTTTATTATATGGATTTGATGTAAATTATACTGGAAGTGGTGAATATATAAAATTTCAATCACCTAAAGCTGGTGAAAGAGTTTTAGAAGGAAGTAAAATTAGAATTTTACTTGGGGATAAATAAGATGTAAATAGTGTAAAATAATTAATAATTAGTAAATTAACTTATGAATTTGTGATATAATTATCCATATATAAGATAAGGAAGTGTAAAAATGTATATATTAGCAAAATCAGTTCTTGCTTTAATGATAGGTTTTATGGCATCTGTAATATTAGGTCTTGCTATAATACCAATATTAAAAAAATTAAAATTTGGACAAAAAACAAGTAGATTTGTAGAAGCACATGCTAAAAAAAGTGGAACGCCTACAATGGGTGGATTAATATTTACTTTATCTACAATAATTACTATTTTTGTACTTCATTTTATGGGTAAATTAAATATATCTAGTAATCTAGTCATAATATTATTTGTATTTTTTGGATATGGTTTAATAGGATTTATTGATGATTCTCTTAAAATAAAGTATAAAAGTAATGAAAAAGGACTTACAAGAATGCAAAAGTTCTTAATGCAAATTGTAATTGCTGTATTATTCTTTTATATTTATACTAAAAATGGAGCTAATACGGTAATAGAAGTATCTGCACTTAATATAAATATTGATTTAGGATTTATGTATGGATTTTTTATATTATTTATGTTAGTTGGTACTAGTAATGCAGTTAATTTAACAGATGGTCTTGATGGTCTTGCTGCTGGACTTTCTGCTATAGCATTTTTAATATATGGAATGCTTGCTTGGAATTCTGGATGGCTTGCTGGTTATGATGATGTAGCTATTTTCTGTTTTATACTTGTAGGTGGTTTATTAGGATTTTTAGTTTATAATTCTTACCCTGCTAAAGTATTTATGGGAGATGTTGGATCACTTGCTCTTGGTGGTACACTTGCAACACTTGCAATACTTACAAGAAGAGAATTATCACTTATTGTTATTGGTGGTGTATTTGTAATTGAAACACTTAGTGTAATATTACAAATTGCTTCAGTAAAATTAAGAAAGAAGAAATTATTTCCAATGGCACCTATTCATCATTCATTTGAAAAATGGGGATGGAGCGAAACTGATATAGTAAGATTATTTTATGTAGTAGGATTTATATTAGGTGCAGGTGCCATTGCATATGGGGTGTGGTATTAATGAAAAAAATTGACTATAAATTATTTATATTTGTAGTATTATTATCATTATTTGGAATACTTATGATATATTCTGCATCATCGATTTGGTCGGAGTATAAATTCGCAGATGAATTTAGATATCTCAAATTACAAGGATTATATTTTATAATAGGAATGATAATGTTATATATAGTATCAAAAGTAGATTATAGAAAGTATTTGAAGAAAGCAAACATTATATTAGGAATTTGCTTTCTTCTTTTAATTTTAGTTATAATTCCAGGAGTTGGAACTATTAGAAATGGTTCTAGAAGTTGGTTTGGTATTGGTGGTATGGGAATTCAGCCAAGTGAATTTATGAAACTAGGTATAATTATATTTGCAGCAAAATATTTAAGTAGTAATACTAAAGAAATAAAAAATATAGTAAAGGGTGTTTTTCCAATATTAATGGTTGCAGCGTTAGCTTTTGCACTTATAATGCTTCAACCAGATTTAGGAACAGGAGCTATTATTCTTGTTAGTATAATTGGTCTATTATTTGTATCTGGTGTTAATATGTCTTTCTTTATAAAAATAGGTGCAATTGGTTTATTAGGTCTTGCTATGCTAATAATTGCCGCACCATATAGAATAAGAAGAATAATTTCATTTATTAATCCATGGACTGATCCACTTGGTTCAGGATTTCAATCTATACAATCATTATATGCTATAGGACCTGGTGGTCTTCTTGGTATGGGACTTTTTAATTCAGTACAAAAACACTTTTATTTACCAGAACCACAAACTGATTTTATATTTTCAATTATAAGTGAAGAACTAGGTATACTAGGTATACTAATAGTTTCAATTTTATTTATTGGAATATTCTATCGATGTATAAAAATTGCTATAAAGTGTGATAATTTATTTGGTAAATATCTAGTATTTGGAATAACTTTTCAATTAGCATTTCAAACACTTCTTAATTTAGCAGTAGTTGTTGGATTAGTTCCAATAACAGGTGTTACTCTTCCCTTTTTGTCTTATGGTGGAAGTAGTTTAATATTATCTTTAATAAGTATGGGAATTGTATTAAATGTTAGTAGAGATACTTAAATTAAAAAAGTTCGAAAAGAACTTTTTTAGTTATTTAATTTAAATATTCTTTATCTTTTAATATAGCATTTATTTTTATAGGATTATTATTTTCATCTACATCTACTGTATAAGATTCTACATAACCATTACCTTCTATATTATAATCAATATTTAGTAAATTTGCTAAATTAATTAAAGTTTTCCTAGAATATCCTATAACATTAGGAACTACTTTATTTTTACTATTTGTAAGAAGTAACACCTTACCATTTACACTAGATCCTTTTAACGGGTATTGATTTATTACTTTATTTCCATCTCCAATAATTTCATAATTTATACCTTTTATATTTAATGTATTTTTTACAATTTCAACATCTTTATTTAAAAAATTATCGATTATGTATGTGTTATTATTTGCTTCTATACTTGTTAAATTATAGTATGTTTCTATATCTTTTATCATAGATTTAATCATACTTGGCATAGTATTATTAATAGATCTCTCAAGAGCTATATAAAATATATATTTTGGATTATCTTTAGGATACATACCTTCAAATGATTTAATTGCAGCAGTATCTCCAGAATAATATGTTCCTGTATTAGGATTCAATATTTGAGCAGTT
Source organism: uncultured Bacilli bacterium (assembly GCA_947589275.1). GTDB lineage: Bacteria > Bacillota_I > Bacilli_A > RF39 > UBA660 > CAG-433. The sequence goes on from CANQAQ010000017.1 coordinate 14,417, forward strand.
CCAGTCTTACCAATTATTTGATATTCATCCATGTGATATATGTTACCAGTTCCTTGAGTATTATTAACTACTGTATCCATTAAATCTTTTATTTTATTAACAGTAGTTATTTCAGCTACCTTTTTACCCTTTTGCGTTTTTGATTTATATATTACTTTACCTGTATTAGAATCAACTATTTTATCTACTATAGTTGGATTAAGTAAATAACCATCATTCGAAATAGAAGTTAATGCTTTTATATGCTGAATAGGTGTAGTTGTTATACCTTGACCAAAAGATGCATTTGCGACTTCTATATCATACTTAAATTTAATTTGACCTGATACTTCTCCTGGAAGTTCTATTCCAGTTTTACTACCAAATCCTAATTTTTTAAGATAACTTTCCAAATCTTCTTTAGTTATGTATCTAGTTACTAAATTAGCAACACCTATATTAGATGACTGCATATAACCAAAATCAAATGTAACTTCTCCCCAACCTACATTATTCCAATCTTTTATTTTATATCCACTAAGTTCCATAGTACCGGACATATATGTATCATCACCTTTATATACACCCTTTTCAAGCGCAGTCATATATGTATATGTTTTCATAGTAGATCCTGGTTCAAATGCAATTGAAACAAGTGGATCAATATAATTTGTTATATTTTTTATATTAGGATCAAAACTTGGACGTGATGCAGATGCAAGTATTTTACCAGTTTTAGCATCTGCGACTACAAATATACCACTGGTTGCTTTAGACTCTTCAAAATATGTATTAAGTGCCCTTTCTATAATAAGTTGAACATTAGTATCAATAGTAAGATATATATCATTACCATCTATTTTATCTATTCTAATTTCAGGACTTTCATTACTGTTTATTAATTTATAACCAGATGCATCAACTTGATATTCTAATGAGCCATTTGTACCAGTAAGTTCTTCATTATAATATGATTCTATCCCCATTTCTCCAACCATTTCATTATCTTCATTTGTTTTTACATAACCTAGTGTATATGAGGCAAAATCTAAATTGGGATAATATCTTTTACTTTCTGCAATAAAATCTATACCACATAAATCTAATTTTTCTATTGCTTCCTTTTGTAATTGAGTTAAACCTTTACCAGCTAGTCCAAATTCAACTTGATATAATCCTTTTTGATTTAATATTTTTAATATTCTATCTTCCGGCATATCTATTACTGTTGATAGTTTTTTAGCAGTTTCTTCTTTATCAACTACATGTTGCGGTTTTGTATAATTTTTACTTCTACTTTCATCTAAATATGCAATTAATGTATATGAATCTACTGTTTGTGCAAGAACTTCTCCATTAAAATCATATATAGTACCTCTTGTTGCATATAATGTTTCTTTTGTTGTATTTCTATTTTTTGCAAATTCTTTTAAGTTAATTCCATCAATATTAGGTGATAAATTTAAATATATAAGTCTTGTTATTATAACTAAAAATAAAAGAAGTCCAATTATGAATACAAATCGATTAACATGAACTCTATTCACCAATCTATTATTCTTCATAATTGCACTCCCTTTATTGTTCACTTACTATAACTATATTACTATTATTATACGCCAATCCTTCTTGGTTTGCAACCTCTTGTATATTTTCTAAGGATGTTAATTCATTAATTTTCATTACTAAACTTTGATTTACTTTTTCTTGTTTTTTTACATTCTTTGATAATCTTTCTACTTCAACATTAATTGATGATAATGATATTTTGGCAAAAAAGCTTAATATCCAAAGAGATAAAAGTACTACTGAACCTACTACCGAAAAACTTTTATAAAATTTATGTAACTTTAATGTATTACTTTTCTTTTTTGAACCCATTTTTATCACCCTTTTATATTTTTTCTATAACTCTAAGTATTGCACTTCTTGATCTATTATTATTACTAATTTCTTCTTTACTTGGTTTTATTTTTGCTATTACCTTAATCAATGGTTTATATTCATTTGGTATATTTGGTATTCCTTTAACTCTTTTATCAACTTCACTTAGTTTTTTAAAAATAGTTTTACATATTCTATCTTCTAAAGAATGAAAAGTTATAACGCATAATCTTCCACCTGGATTAAGTAAATCGATTGCATCATTTAATGCTGACTCTAAGACATCAAGTTCTTTATTTACTTCTATTCTTATTGCTTGAAATACTTTCCTAGCTGGATGAGATTGTCTTTTATACTTTTCTGGTACACTATTTTTAATAATTTCTGCAAGTTCTAGTGTAGTTTCAATATTTTTAGTTTTTCTTACCTTTATGATTTCTTTTGCAATACTTTTTGAATATTTTTCTTCACCATATGTATAAAATATTCGAATAAGATCTTCTTCTTTATACGTATTAACAACATCATATGCGGTAAGTTCACTTCTTTGATCCATTCTCATATCAAGTTTAGCATTTTGATGATAACTAAATCCCCTATCACCTTCATCTAATTGAACACTTGATACTCCAAGATCAAATAGTATTCCATCAACCTTTGATATACCCCTTTTACTTAACTCATCTTTTATATTTACGAAATTCTTATTAATAATTTCGTAATTATTACTTATTTGATCAAGAATCTTTTTACTATACTTCGTAGCTTCCCCATCTTGATCAAAGGCGAATAACATACCCTCTTTTACTCTTTTTAATATTTCTTTACTGTGACCTGCATAACCTAAAGTACAATCAACATATACCCCATCTTCTTTAATATTTAAATTTTGTATTGATTCATCTAGTAATACGCTAACATGCACTAAATAAATTCTCCGCTATATCACTAAAATTATCAATATTACTATTAAAGAAGTTTTCAAACTTAGATTCTGACCATATTTCAAGTCTATCATTAACACCAATTATTACACATTCTTTTTCTAAAGAAGCATACTTACTAAGTGTTGATGGTATATTGATTCTACCATTTCTATCAAGTTCACATTCAGTGGCACCAGACATAAACATACGCATAAATAATCTTGCGTCCTTATTTGTAAAGGGAAGTTCTTTTAACTTATTAATTATTTCGTTCCATTCATCTATAGAATATATAAATAAACATTCTTCTAAACCTCTAGTTAATATAAATCTATCACCTAGTTCAGTTCTAAATTTTGAAGGAACTATAATTCTTCCTTTATCATCAATATTATGATGATATTCTCCCATGAACATTTTCATCCCCCACAATCAACCACTTTGTCCCACTGGATACCAATATTATACCTTTTTAATAATTTTTTGTCTATATTATTTAATAAAAAATAATAAAAAAAAAATAGTTTACACTATTTTTTACACATTAATTATTTTTATTTCTAATATCTTTTATTAAATTATCATTAAATTTCTTATCTCTTATCATACTAATTTCTTCTTTATATGGAGGATATAACCTTTCTTTACTTAAATCATCTTTAGTAATATATGGTGTTTCTAATATTTTAGGAATATCTTTTAATCTTTCATTATAAATAATCTTAATTAAAGTATCAAAGCCAATCGTACCAAATCCAATATTAGCATGTCTATCTTTATGTGAGCCTATTAAATTCATACTATCATTAATATGAATACATCCTATTTTATCAATACCTATTAATTTATCAAATGTATCTAGATAAGAATCAAAATCTACTAAATCAACACCGGAATCATTTAAGTGACATGTATCAAGACATACTCCTAAATTTTCACTATTAACATTATCAATAATATATTTTATTTCATTAATATTTTTACCAAGTTCTGATCCTTTACCTGCCATAGTTTCAATAAGAATATTTGTTTTTCTTTTTTTATTAAGTATAAGTTTTAATGCATATACAATATTCTTAAGACCATTATCTTCTAAAAGTCCAACATGACTACCAGGATGAAGTACAATATTCTTTATACCAAGTAATTCACACCTATCAAGTTCTTGTTTTAAAAAATTAATAGCAAAATCATAACTTTCTTTCTTAGTATCATTTGCAAGATTAATTATATATGGAGCATGAACAACTACTTTTGACTTATCAATACCTTCTTTTTTCATAAGTTCATCTGCTAACTTTATATTATCTATATCAATATTACACCTATTAGTATTTTGTGGTGCTCCTGTATAAAACATAAATGTATTACTTCCATAACTAAGTGCTTCTTTTACACTACCAAGTAATTGTGTATCCTTATTAAAAGATACATGTGAACCGATTAACAACATTACTATCACCAAACTAATTATATCATTTTTT
>CANQAQ010000018.1 GCA_947589275.1 uncultured Bacilli bacterium
TTTTTAGTATATATAATCATATTTTTTTAGTCAATGTATTTTATAAATATCGACATTTTATTTACTTTTTTCTTCATTAATTATTAGTTTAAATTCTTCTATTGCTATATTTAAATTACATAAAATCGAAAAAGAAAAAATTAAGAATAACTCTTAATTTTTATATTTAATTAAATTATTATTTTTCAACGCCCTTTACTACGTTTGAACTTTTTGATTTAGTATTTATCATACTTGTTACTAAACTTTCTGTTTCACTTGTATAATTTACTGTTATTTTAGAACCAAGCTCAGTTGCAGCATATCCAAACATATTTGAATAATCTGTAACATTAGGATTTCTTACTGTGAATTCCGTAATTATTTTGGGACTATCATAGAACATATATGACATTTTTGTTACTTTTGTGGTATCAAATTTTTCACCCAAATTTAAATTTGTTAAAGAACTACATTTACGAAACATATCTCCCATATCAGTTACTTTTGATGTATCAAAATTACTTAAATCTAAATTTGTTAAGGAACTACAGTTGGAAAACATTTGATACATACGTTCTACATTTGATGTATCAAAGTTACTTACATTTAAACTTGTTAAGGAGCTACAGCCATAAAACATACCAATCATATATATTACTTTTGATGTATTAAATTTATCTAATCCTATAATATTTGTTAATGACTTGCATTCATAAAACATATAAGTCATATATTCTACATTTGATGTATCAAAGCTACTTACATCTAAATTTATTAACTTTAAACAATTAGAAAACATATAATTCATATATTCTACATTTGATGTATCAAAGTTGCTTACATTTAAACTTGTTAAGGAACTACAGTTATCAAACATATCAGCCATATTTTTTACTTTTGATGTATTAAAATTACTTACATCCAAACTTGTTAAGGAGTCACAGTGATAAAACATATAGCCCATATCTGTTACGTTTGTTGTATCAAAATTACTTAAATCTATATTTGTTAATTTTTTTAAATATCGAAATAAATTAGATGAATCTCGATTTGCTTTTACTCCTCCATTTTGTCCAATATATAATTCATATAATGAGTCATTATCACTATCTTTATACCATGCCATTATACTTTCATTTTGTTCTTTTGAAACGTCCCAACTATTTATCGCATCACTTGGAACCTTTTTACTTCTTTCAAACTTTATTGATTCTATTTCTTCTTTTTTTATTGGCCCATTTAAATATGGATTACTAGCATCAGAATTAGTAGCTTTAATTAAATAATTATCATTATCAACTTCTTCTATTGCACATCCTAATTCACTTGCATCTCCTACTTTTGCTTCTGCATTATTTTGTTCTTTTAATGCACACCATTTCTTATTTTTACTTACTAAGTTTTCTACTACTATTTTCCCTTCTTCAGTTATTGTTATTGTTCCTGAAAATGGTTTATCTCCTTTAAATACTAATTCTCCTACTTCTTCTATATTTGTTTGTTTATTATCTTCATATATATATGATAGTGGTAATTGTATATTTTCTCCTTTTATATTTCCTGTTTGGTATTTTAATCTTGCCGCTTCTACCATTAAGTTTACACTATTTTCATATGATTTCTTTTCTGAATTTTCTATTATATTTATTATTTTTGGTACTGCTATTACCATTATTACTGCTAGTATTACTATTACTGCTAGTAATTCTATTAATGTAAATCCTTTTTTATTTTTCATTTTTATACCTACCTTTACTATATGTTAATTATATCATTAAATAATTAAAATTAAAATAAAAAATTACTTTATAAGTAATTTTTATTTATGTTTTCTATTTAATATATGTAAAAATAATGATACAATAATCACATTTGATAAAGCTATAAGTTCATTATTTATATTAATTTTATTTGTTCTTTCTAAATCTTTTTTATATTGTATATAATAGTTTTCACAATTTTGATTTCTTTCCTCATCTATTTCTTTTTTACATTCTTCAGTATCACATTCATATGGTAGTTTTTCTAGAACACATACATCTTTTGAATATTCATCATATGTTAAAATTTTTTCTTTGTTTATAATTTTAATTCCTACACCAAATGAAATAACAATAGCGGTCATAAGCCAAAGTACTAAAATAGAATTAATAATTTTTAAAAATATATCTTTTTCTTTAGAAAATAATTTAGACATAATTATACCTCCTAATCATTTAATATAACTAAATAGTATTTCTTTTTACCACGCCTTACTACTATATATTTATTATATAATGTTTTTTCTTTATTTACAAGCATATTTATATCATAAAATTTTTCACCATTTATACTTATTGAACCATTTGTAATAAATTCTCTAGCTTCTCTTTTACTAGATAATATATGTGTATTAACAAGCATATCCAATATATTACATTCTTCATTTATATTAATTGTTTCAACTCCACTCATTGCTGACTCTAATTCTTCTTTTGTTAAATCTTTTATATTTCCATTAAATAATGCATTAGTAATTTTAATTGCAGAATCATAGCCTTCCTTTCCATGTAAAAATGTAACTATTTCTTCTGCTAATTTTTTATGTGCTACTCTTTTTTCTGGTTCTTTATTAGTTATATCTTCTAAATTATCAATTTCTTCTTTACTTAAAAAAGTATATTTTTTTAAATAATCTATTACTTGTGAATCTTCAACATTTAAGAAAAATTGATATAACTCATAACTAGATGTCTTATTTTTATCAAGCCATATAGCATTGCCTTCGCTTTTACCAAGTTTTTTACCTGTACTATCAGTAATAAGTGGTACAGTAAATCCATATACTTCTTTGCCTAATTTTTTACGTACTAAATCTATACCAGATGTTATATTTCCCCATTGGTCAGATCCTTCCATTTGTAATATACAATTTTTATTCTCATATAAATGTAAAAAATCTAATGCTTGCATTATCATATAGGAAAATTCTGTATATGTAATACCACTATCTAATCTTCTTCTAATTATATCTTTATCAAGCATATAATTTACATTAAAATATTTACCATAATCTCGTAAAAAATCAATAAAGTTTATCTCTTTTGACCAGTCATAATTATCAACTACTTCATAACCAAATAAATCTGTTACCTGCTTTTTTAAACACTCAATATTATGTTTTACTTCTTCCTTAGTAATCATAGGTCTTTCAGTTGTAGGTCTTGGATCTCCAATTTGACCAGTTGCACCACCTAATAGTAATATTGGATGATTATTATTTTTCTCTAATCTTTTAGCAACTAATAAACTACATAAATGACCAATATGTAGAGAATCAGATGATGGATCAGTTCCCCAATAGAAAGTGCATCCACCTTCATTAATAATATCTTTTATTTTCGGATCAGATACATCTTTTATAAGTCCTCTCCATTTTAGTTCTTCAAATAAATCCATAATTATTCCTCCTATAAAGCAAAAAAACTATGAATATATAAGGACGCATATGCGCGGTACCACCTTACTTCATAGATTTTCTATGCACTTTAATCTATTAACGCTAGATTTACGAATTAATTCATTATATTGTATATTCATCAAATATATGCTTAAAGTTTCACCAAATCTCTAAGTCTCTAAAATTCATATATATAACTACTAATATATAAATCATAATTAATTTATAAGTTAATTTTATTATAAAATCATTAATTAGTCAATAAAAAAAGACGATTATTCGTCCTCTAATTTGGCTAATACTTCTCTACAAACATTTGCTGCTTGTTTTTTAACATCTTTTGCTGCTTTTTCTAAAACTGGAGTACCTTTTTCTTTTGCATATTCAACTAATTCCTCAGTTTTTTCTTTTAATTGTTTAGCTTTTTTTTCTGCAATTTTTTTTACTTTTTCTTTATCAAGATCTTCTATTTCATTTTTTATTTCTTCTAATTTGTTTTCTAAATTTTCTTTTACTTCCTGTACATCTATTTCTTTTGCCTTATTTATTAAATCAGTAATTTTATTTTTAAGATCCTCTCTTAAATCAGAACCTTTCTTAGGTGCGAATAATAATGCAAGCCCAGCTCCTATACCAGCACCTACTAAAAATTTTCCAACTCCTTTTGCTTTATTCTTATTAGTTTTCATAAATTTCCTCCTCTTTCTTTACTTTTTTCTTTTTTCTATTTACTATTTTATGTATAACACCTGTTACAATATCAATTACTCTATCACTCAAAATTGCTATTTTATCAGTCGCTGTATCAACAATGTTGAAAAACTGATTTAAAGATTGTACCTTATCATCTACATCATCTACTATTGTTTCAACTTTATTAATAGTTTTAATAGCTTTTGTTGATATTACAATTAATAATATAATTAGTGCTATCAATAATATATATATTACTATTGGTAAAAAACTATTTAAAAATTCTAACATATTATTCTTCACCTTCCTCTCCATCAGAATTATACATATTGTCAATTAAATTAAACAAATCTTGTTCTTTAGTTTCTGATAAGATATCATCTTCGTTTTCTACATGTTCTTCTTTTTCTTCTTTTAATCTTTTAACTCTTGATATCTTTGGTACTTCTATTTCTTCTTCATCTTCATCTTCATAATCAACATCATTATATGTAATTTTTATATCATTTTCATTTTCTACATCATCTTCAGGAGTTTCATCAGTTAAATTAAAAAATAAACCTTTACTATCATCTTTTTCATTAGATTCTTCAATAATATTACTTTCTTCGTCCAACTTAGGTCCATAAGCCTTTTTATGAATCTCATCAAAAGTTACCTTTCTACTAATATTAAACTCTTTTGTTTCTTCTAAATTATGCATAGTTAAATCGGCTTTATAATGTTCATCAAGTATTCCAAATACTGGAGATATTACAGGAGTTGGTTTAAATTTTTTTTCTTCTTTAACTACTGGTTTAACATATGAATATGGTTTTTTTGCTTTTTTATTCAACAACTCTTCATTATTATCAAACCTAGTATTATTGTGAGAAATATTTTCCTCTTTTATACCTAAATCTAAAGAAGTATCATCTTCTTCACTTTCAACATCAATTGGAAAATTAAAAGTTCTTTCTGATCTAAATAAATCTCTTTCAGAAACTTCTTCATTATTTTTATTTATTATTTCTTTTTTCTTTTTTGGTTCTTTTTTAGGAATTATTTCCTCTTCTATTTCTTCTTCTTCATAGAAAAAATTTTTAATTTTATTCATAAATCCCATATTATTTCCTCCATAATTTCTAATCTTCTATTATTTCATCTTTTTCAATTAGACTTTCTATATCTCCTTCATAGTTGTCAAACTCATTTACATAATCTATAAAATTACCATCTGTAGTTTTTTTAGATTTAAAAATATTATATGTTTCATTATCACTTAAATCATATTTTTTATTTCCTACTAGAGTTTTTATTACTTCTTTATTATATTTAATACTAGAAAGAATTAAACACATGTTACTTATTGAATTATTTAGTTCATATTTAGGCACTAATGCTTCAACTTTTGCATAATTAAACATTATCTCAACAAAATAATTATTCTTTACTTTATTAACCTCTATATATCCATTCTTTCCATTATAAGATAATTTTTTAGAAATATAAGATTTTTTATCAATTTTATATTCATTATCTACATTATAATAATAACTTACAACATCTGAATATAAATAATAAGTAACACCATTAGAATATAATTCTTGATTAAAATCATTTACCCTTTTTATATTAATATTATTTGGCAAATAATATTGGTACCCAACAGCATTTGTATTCGAGTACTTAATTTTATTACTAAGTATGATATCAATATTTTTCATAACATCATTGCTGCTTATGTCAGTTACATTGCATCCTGTAAATAGTAATAATACAAAAAGAACAATTAATACTTTTTTTGCACTATTTATCATATCACACCTACTTTATCATTCTTAATTATATCAAAAATTAACAAGATAATAAAGATTTTTTTAATAGTTTGTCAAAAAAATATATTTTAAAATAAAAAAAATTAAGAATTTTTCTACATTTATGCTTTCAAAGTAGAATATTCTAACTTTAATTTATCAGCTATAGTAACTATAAATTCACTATTAGTTGGTTTTGCTTTATCATAGTCTACACTATGTCCAAATATTTCTTCCATAAGATCAATATTACCTCTATTCCAGCTTACTTCAATAGCATGTCTTATTGCTCTTTCAACTCTTGATACTGATGTATCAAATCTATTTGCTATTTCAGGATACAATTCTTTTGTTATACCACCTATTATTTCCGGATTATTATATAAAATTAATATACCATCTCTAATATATTGATAACCTTTTATATGAGATGGCACACCTAATTCATGTAGTAGTCTAGTTATAGAGATTTTTAAATCTTTATCAATAATACTAGTTTTCTCTCCTATCTTTATTTGACCAGTTGCTTCTAAAATTCTATTTTCTAAATCTTTTAAATCAAAAGGTTTTAATAAGAAATATTTAATGTTATATGCAGACACTTTTCTTATCATTTCATCTGCATTAAATGATGTTACTACAATCACAGGTACATTTATATCTTGTTTTTTTAATTCTTCAAGAAAATATAAGCCATCTTTATTTGGCATAATTAAATCTAACATTACCAAATCTATTTCATCTTTATGATTTTTAATTTTATTTATTCCTTCTTCTCCATCATGTGCCTCATATAATATTTCCATCTTATCACTACTTTTTGTATACTCCCTAACCATCTGTATTAAACTTAAATTGTCATCTACCACTAGTAGTCTTTGCTTTGTCATTTTAATTTTCCTCTCCTTATTTTGCACTTTTACATTATACAACAAAATATATCAATAATTCTAGAGCTAATATTATCTTCTTTTGTCGAATTTTGTCTAATATTATCAAATTGTTAACTTTTTAAATGTTTTTTATTATTTTTACAAATTCATTATAATTTAACCCCATATTACATACCATTACACCATCAAAAATATTAATTATATTACTTATATTTGTTTTATTTACACTACCGCCATAAATAATATTTAATGATATATTAAATTCTTTTAATAATATTTGTTTTATATAATTAATTACCTCTTTTATATTTTCTAAATCTAAAGTGTTATTATTACCTATAGCATATATTGGTTCATATGCGATAATTATGTTACTTATCATATTCTTATCTAAGTTACCTAATGCGGTTAATATTTGATTTTTTAAAACTTCATATGTTTTATTTTTATTTTTTTCATCAAAACTTTCACCTATACATAAAATTGGTTTTATGTTATTATTCAAGCAACATTTTATTTTTTTATTTATTAGTAAATCATTTTCCATAAGCTTTACTCTTCTCTCACAATGCCCTACTATTACATAATCTACACCAATATTTTTTAATTCTTTTATTGATACTTCACCTGTACATAAATCATCATCATAATATACATTTTGAGCACCTAAAGAGAATTTTGTATTATTAAAATAATTTAAATATAAAAAAGAAGGACAAATTATAAAATTTATATTATCTAATTTTTCTTTATTAATTTGAAATATATAATTTTCTACTTTATCTTTAGAAAAAGCATTTTTCATGTTTAAAATTACTATTTTTGCCATATTTTTTTAGTTCCTTTTTTTATAGTATTTTTTATTTTATTTATTATTTTCTCATTTTTTATATTATAATTTTTTATTGCAACATCATATACATGTAAAACCCTATCTGCAAAATATGTCGATGATTTACTATCAGATAATATTCTTGATTGATTTGATAATCGTAAACATAATTTTTTATCATTCATTATTTTTGTAACTGACTTTACATATTCTTCAGCATTATTAAATAAATAACCATCTAAGTCATCGATTACTGAATCAACGAAACTTTCATCATTTACTGTAACAAGTGGTAATCCTGATGCCATTGCTTCTATAATTGTTAAACCTTGAGTTTCTGTTTTTGATGCACTAACAAACATATTAGCAATATTATAATAATACCCTACTTCATTAAGAGGTACTTTACCTGCAAATATAACGTTATTTTTGATATTTAAATTAACTGCTAAATCTTTAAGTTTATTTATATCAGGACCATCACCAACTATTAAAAGTTTTGCATTAGAATTTCTTTCTACTATTTTTTTATGATTTTTTATAAGAAAATCTACACTTTTTTCATTAGCAAGTCTACCAACAGTTATTATTATAAAATCTTTTCTTGATATTCCTAATTTTTTTCTATATTTTTTTAAATCAGTGATAGAATAATTTTCTTTATAATATTTTTCAACATCTAATCCAGTTGGAACTATATGAATATTTTTAGTAACCTTATATTTATCTTTAAATAAATTATATATTTTTCTTGATGGTACAATAAGCTCAGTAGCTGTTTTATCTCCAAATATAATTGATAAATATTTAACTGCTTCTTTAGCGGGTACATCAAGTATCTTTTTACCCTTACTAACATAATGTGTGTAGTCTTTCCACATTGTATGATATGTGTGAACAAGTGGAATACTAAACTGCTTTGATATAAATCTTGCAAACATTCCAATTGTTGCCTCTACATTTGTATGTATAATATCTAAATTCATTTTTTTTATTATATTTATAGCCTTAATAGGATAAATACTAGTTAATCTATAATCATATGAATGAATAGGAAAACTAGGTATCCTAAGTACATTATTTTCATATTCATATTCGTATTTTAAAGCATCCATATTCACTGTAACTATATATACAGTATGTCCTTTTTTCTCAAGTGCTTTTTGAAGATTAACAACACTAGTTGTTACCCCATTAACTAATGGTATATATGATTCAGTAAAAATTCCTATTCTCATTTTTTCATCTCTTTTCTATAAAAAACAAATAATAAAAATCCTAATATCATCACTAAATAATATGTTAAAAATCTCCATATAAGCATACCAGCAGATAATGTAGATCCAACTGTATAATTTTGAAAAAATTGAATAAATCCATATTCTAATCCTCCAGTACCTCCAGGAATTGGAATAAAAGATCCAGCTAAATATGTATAACAACAACAAACTATAGATTGAATAATGTTAACTATACTATGTTCCCTAATACTAAAAAATACAAAGAATGGTACTGAATATAAACATAATAATCCTATTATATTAAATAAAATTGACTTTACTAATATTTTTATATTATTTGAAAAATAGATTGTAGTATTATAAAAGTCGTCTACTTTATTAGATATTTTTTCTTTTAATGATTCTTTATTTTTTATAAATTTAAATTTTAATATTAAATTCATAATTTTATTAAATAATTCAATATTAGTTCTTTTTGCAACTGATAAAAATAAAGTTATACCAAAAACAAATACATTTATAAAATATCCTATTAACATAAATTTATTTATAAAATTATTACTTGGTAATATACCAAATATACAATTAACTATTATTATAATTGTACTAGTAATTATAAGTGCTACTTGATATGTAAGAAAATTCTGTAATAATACGCTAACTGAATCTGTGATTTTTATCCCTTGTTTTTTTAATATATATATTAATGATGGTTGACCTCCTGATGCAAAAGGAGTTATAGCACTAAAAAACTGAGATATAATATTTAGTATAATAGTATCTTTTAATTTATAATTATTCCTAATTTTTTTTAGAAACAAATTCAAACTTAGTGATTGAAAAACTGAATATAAAAATATAAATAAAATTGACACTAATATCCATAGTAAATTTACATTAGTAAAATAACTTATAGTATTATAAAAATCATCTTTAAGTGTTAAATACATCACAATAAGTGACACTAATATAAGAATTAGAACATTTATTTTATACTTTTTCATATTATTCACTAAAATATTTTAATCCTGGCAAACTTTTACCCTCAATATATTCTAGTGATGCACCTCCTCCTGTTGATATATGAGTAAATGAATCTTTAAAACCAAATTTAATTGCAGCGTATGCTGAATCTCCACCACCTATTATTATATTTGCATTAATTTTTTCTAGTAATTCAAATAATTTTATAGTACCATAAGAAAAATTTGGTAATTCAAATGCCCCTGCAGGTCCATTTAGAAAAATTGTTTTAAAATTATTTATATTTTCACTAATCAATTTTATTGTTTTTGGTCCTATATCAAGTGCCATATCAGAAGAAGAAATATCATTTATATCCTTTAATATTTTTTGAGAATTTTTATCAAATTCTCCAGTATATACATCAACTGGTAAAATAATTTTTTCTTCATATTTATTTAATAAATCTCTTACATATTCTTCTTGCTCTATATCAATTATTGATTTACCAACATTTATACCTTTAACTTTTAGAAAAGTAAATGACATTGCACCTACTATTATTAATTTATCAACTTTAGTAATAAGATTAGAAATAAGTCCAATTTTATCACTAACTTTCGCTCCCCCTAATATTACTGCAAATGGTCTTTTTGGATTATTTCTTATAATATTTAAATTTTCTATTTCTTTTCTTACTAGAAATCCTAAATATGATGGTAGAAATTTACTTATACCAACTACTGATGCTGCTTTCCTATGTAAAACTCCAAAAGCATCATTAACAAAAATATCTCCTAATGATGCAAAATACTTTGAAAGATTTATATCATTATTACTTTCTTTTTTATTATCAAGATCAAAAAATCTAGTATTTTCAAGCATTACTATCTTATTATTATTTATAATTTTTTTAACATCTTCTTCATAAGTACATAATCTTATATTCAAATTTAATATATCAGAAAGTCTATTACAAACTGGTTTAAGAGTATTTTTAATTTTATCATCAATAGATTTTACTCTACCTAAATGAGATAATATTACTACTTTATTAGCATTATTATATAAATATTTTATTGTTTTAATACTCTCTACAATCCTATTATCATCAGTTATTATACCATTTTCCATAGGTACATTTAAATCACATCTTAATATTACTGTTTTATTTGTTAAATCAATGTCTTCTAATTTTTTCATATTCTTATCCTCATCTAGAAAAATTATAACATATAAAAAGTATAAATAAAAGGTTCAAAATGAACCTTTTATTTTACAGTTATAGTACATACAGCTCTTTTACCATTAGTACTAGTTGCAATAATATTAGTAGTCCCTTTTCCTTTTGCAGTTACTAATCCTTTTGAATCAACCGTTGCAACAGAACTATTAGATGAAGTAAATTTAACAGTCTTATCAGTAGCATTGCTTGGACTAATTGTAAGAGTTAACTGAAAAGTAGTATTAATAGTCATTGTTCTATTATTAGGAGATAAACTTAAACTACTAACATATATAGTATTATCTGGTTTTTCAATAGTTGATGAACAACTTTTAACAGCAAAGTTTTTAGTTTTATACGTAGTATTACCTGAACTATCTGATACTTCATAATATAAAGAATAAGTTCCAACATTAGATATGATACCTGTATCTCCTGTTATTTTTACCTTACTTGTTATATTACCATCTACATTATCTCTAGCTACATAACCATATGGACCATTAATACTTATATTTACGCTTGTTCCAGCACATATTGTTTGATATAAACTGTCATCGTTAAATATTAATAAAGGCTTAGTAGTATCAATAGATGGAGTTGGCTGTGGTTGTGGAGTTGGTTGCGGAATTGGCTCCTTTTCTTTTTCATTTACTATTATAGTTCTTTTTGCTGTAGCCTTATTACCAGCATTATCAGTAACACTATATATAAGTTCATACGTACCTTGCTTATTCGTATCAACATTACCTGTTATCTTTATTTTACCTGTTATATCACCATCAATATTATCATTTGCAATAGCGCCAAGTTCATTGTATGAATCTCCTACATATAAAATTATTTTTTTATCACCAAATAATTCTATTTCAGGTTTAATAGTATCATCTTCTGTTTGTGTCTTATCGTTATTTTCTTTTTTAATAGTTGGTTTTTCACCATAATTATCAGTAATATATATATTTTTACATTTAATATATGCATTGTAACTATTTTCTTTTTTATCATTTGATTCTACAATTACATATCCTTCACAATCGCTAGATCTTTTGTTAATAACTAACTTTTGAGCTAAAATATCCTTTATGTTAATTTTTCTCCATTCATTTTTATCTAATTTTATTTTTTCTTTTAATATATAATTAGGTGCAGCATATTTAATCTGATTTTCAAACTTTATATAATCTCTTTTCAAGTTTGCCCTATAAATAAATATTCCTGATACTATGCCTATTATAACCAATAAAATCAATGAAATAATAATAATCTTCCCTTTAGTAAGCCATTTTGTTTCCTCCATAAGATATCCTCCTATTATAATTCTAAATTGATTATATCACATTTTTATATAAAATAAAAAGTAACTTTTAAGTTACTTGTTAATTACTGCGTTTAATTTGACTATTATTCATTGAATAAGTTAGTCTAGATTCATGAGATTTATTTTCAATAATAGAATTTACTATATCTGATACTTTTTTTAATTCTTCAAGATTTATTTTATTTAAATCTGATAAAAATTCTTCAAAATCTGCATGATCAAAGAAATACTTGTTTTTAACATCCTGAATAGTCATATTATTCTTCTTCCTCTCTAAAAACTGCATTATAATACTATCATAATATAATTGTTTTGTAAAGAACTAATATTCACTATAATTAGGTGTAGAATAAATGTGACCACATTTTATATATGCTCTATAATTTATATCATAAGTATTTGTATAAATATCTCTTTCACTAGATATAATTGCATATCCATCACATTTGTTTTTTAAATCATTTGATATTAGATTTTGTTTTTTTAATTCTGATAATGTTACTTTTATCTCTTCACCATTATCTAATTTAAAATCTTTTATCACGAAATAATTTTCTGCTTCTATTCTTATTTCTTCTTCAAAGTTCTTATATTTATTTATAGTTACCTTTTTTATAACATTAGCCCCTACTACAATTAATATTATAATTAATATAATACTAATTATTATTAAAATTTTTCCTCTTGTTAATTTTAATGTTTTGTTCATATGACCACCTACTTATTATCTTGCGATATATCTATTAAATATTTTGCTGTTCTAATCATTTGATAAGAATAACTCATCTCATTATCGTACCATGCAGCCACTTTTACAATAATACTATCTCCATTTTTTATTATTTTAGTTTGAGTAGCATCATATAGAGAACCATAAGTAATACCAATAACATCACTTGATACTATTTCATCTTCTGTATATCCTAATGTTTCATTGCTAGAATTCTTCATAGCTTTATTTATATCTTCAACGCTTACATCTTTTTCTAATATACATGTAAGTTCTACGATAGAACCAGTTATAACTGGCACTCTTTGAGAACTTCCATCTAATTTACCATCTAACTGAGGTATTACAAGACCAATTGCTTTAGCTGCACCCGTGCTATTTGGTACAATATTAGATGCTGCTGCCCTAGCTCTTCTTAAATCACCCTTTTTATGTGGTGCATCAAGAGTATTTTGATCGTTTGTATAAGCATGTATCGTACTCATAAATCCAAGTTTTATTTTGAAATTATCATTTAATACCTTTGCAATAGGTGCTAAACAATTTGTAGTACAACTAGCTGCTGAAATAATTTCATCATCCTTATTTAAAGTTTCATTATTTACATTATATACTATAGTCTTAACATCATTACCTGCGGGTGCAGAGATAATAACTTTTTTTGCACCAGCTTTTATATGTTTTGAAGCTTTATCTTTACTTGTAAAAAAACCTGTACATTCTAATACTACATCTATATCAAGTTCTTTCCATGGTAAATTTTCTGGATCACTTTCGCTATATACTCTTATACGTTTTTCATCAACAATAATATTTTCCTCATCATATGAAATATCTCTTTTATTATATTTTCCTTGAGCAGTATCATATTTAAGTAAATGTGCTAAAGTTTTATTATCAGTTAAATCATTTATTGCAACTATTTCAAAATCATCATCTTCATTAGCTATTTTAAAAAGTAATCTCCCAATTCGACCAAATCCATTAATTGCGATTCTTATCATTATATCATTCCTTTCTAACTTTGAAAATAACCACCACCAATAAATTCTCTAATTATTGAATCATTTGGTATATTATCATTTGATATTGGTAAAATATTCTTTAACAAATTTAATAATCTAGTTGCATCTTTATATACATAACTATCTTCACTTACTGAAAATAAAAGTGGTTCAACATATGTTTTAAGAACTCCAAGTTCATATATAAGTGATGTATTAAAAATAACATCTGCTTCATCTTGGAATGGAAATACATATTTTTCTTCTCCCTCTCTTACTTTCTGCCATGTCTTTAACGTATCTTCTGCAGTATATCCTCTTGTTCTACTATCTCTAACTATTCTTCTTAAAAGTCTATTATCTGTAGTTTTTATTCTATTATGATTATCTAGACTTAGTACAGTAAGGGGACATAAATATATTTTAAATTTATTTTTTCTATCAACTATTTTAGTCAGATTTTCATTTAATGCATGTAAACCTTCTATTATTAATATATCATTATCTTCTAATTTTAAACTAATATTTGAATATTCTCTTTTACCAGTTATAAAATTATAAGTTGGTATATTTACTTTTTCTCCTTTAAGTAAACTATCTAAATTTTTATTAAATAATTCTATATCTATTGCATCTATAGATTCAAAATCATAAGAACCATCTTTAAGTTTTGGAGTTTTATTTCTATCAATAAAATAATCATCAATTGATAAAGATTTTGGATTTAAACCAAACCCTTTCAAAAATAATTCTAATTTTCTTGATGTAGTTGTCTTACCTGATGAAGAAGGTCCAGCAAGTAAAACAATTTTTATATTTTTATCTGATTTTATACTTTTCGCTATAGAAAATAGATTATTATTTTGAACATTTTCACTAAGTAATACTAAATCATTAATACTTCCTTTAGATACTCTATTGTTTAATTCACTTACATTTTGTATGCCTAAACTTTTACACCAATTATCATAATTTTTAAATTCATTATATAAATTATCATGGTGCTTATATACTGGCGTTTTTACTTTTGAATATATATTTGGATAACTTAAAATAAAATCATATCCATCTATATATGTAAGTTTAAATTCTTTTAAATATCCTGTGCTAATTGGTAATGGTGAAAAAAAGTAATCATACATATCTCCTAATTTATATAGATTAACATTAGTATTTATTGAATATTTTAATATATTTACTTTATCAACATTACCTGTTTTCTTATAATAATTAATCGCATCTAACCTTTTTACTAGTTTTTTTTCAATAATAACATCATCTTTTATAAGTTTCTTAACGTTATTTGTAATATTTTTTAAATCAACTTCCGTTATTCTTTTAATAGTTTTTATTAAAACACCTTTATCAATTGAATATTTAACTTTTAATTTACACTTTAATGTATCCATAAAAACTTTTGATAATATAAAAACAAGTCCATTTTCATATACTCTATTACCATATGAAGATGTATAATCATAAAAATTTATATTATCATTATTAGATATTTTTTCAGTTAATTCAGAAAGTCTACCATTAATTTCCCCAATAATTATTTTTTCACTATAATTATCTTCAAAATCTTTTGATATATCTAAAAGAGTCGTCCCTTTTGGATAGAAATATTCTTTACCATTTATTATGACTTTTAACTCTTCCATATTATCCTCCCTTTATTCTCTTTTAATTTTATCATAAAAATGAATATTTTGTCACTAATTTAAGAGAATATTTATATTAAATATTGATAATATATTAATGGGTGATTATAATGAACTATGTACCAAGTGTTCTAGAAAAAACTAGTAATGGTGAAAGAGTATATGATTTGTATTCAAGACTGTTAAAAGATAGAATAATACTTCTAAATGGTGAAATAGATGACAATACCTCAAATATTGTAGTATCTGAATTATTATATCTTGATTCAATAAGCCATAAAGACATTAATATATATATAAATTCTCCTGGTGGAAGTATAACAAGTGGAATGGCTATATATGATACTATGAATTACATAAAGAGTGATGTGTCAACAATATGTATTGGTATGGCGGCATCCATGGCTGCATTTCTATTATCAAGTGGAAAAAAAGGAAAAAGATATATATTGCCAAATAGTGAAGTTATGATTCATCAACCACTTGGAGGTGCTTCTGGCCAAGCTACTGAAATTAAAATTGCTGCAAATAGGATTCTAAAACTAAAAGATAAATTAAATAAAATACTTTCAAAGAATACAGGTAAAGATTTGGAAATTATAGAAAATGATACTGAAAGAGATTATTTTATGGATTCAGATGAAGCTTTAAATTACGGAATAGTTGATGAAATCCTTACAAAACAAAAGAATATCAACTAATTGATATCCTTTTATTTTACTCTTCTATACATATAAACTGTTACATATGGATCATGAGCATTAAATGCTTTACCTGAACCTGTAAGTCCACTTGTTGTAGTGCTTGCTTGATCTGTTGTCCCACTATATTCATGAGTATGTGCTTCTACTCCTGTTATTTTATTTGCATAATAATCATTATAACTATGTGTATGTGCCTCTACCCCTGTTATTTTATTTGCATAATAATCATTATAACTATGTGTATGTGCTTCTACACCTGTTATTTTACTTACATAATAATCATTATATGTATGAGAATGGCTAGTCCCAGACCATCCTGCTCCAACAAATGCACCACCCGGTGTATATATTGAAAACTGAGAACCAGTAGATTTAATATAAGTACCAATATCGGTAGCATTTGTAGTTCTTCCAGAATATCCATAAGTAATACTATACCCACTTCCCGTACTTCCTGATGTTCTTGAAGCATGGGTTGTTCCAATTGTATAACCACTTCCTGTACTTCCTGATGTTCTTGAAGTATGAGTTGTTCCAATTGTATAACCACTTCCCGTACTTTCTGTTGTTCCGCTATATGTATGAGTATGACTTATACTATGACTATGACTTGGTAAATTTGATGTTGTTAATTTGACTAAGTTACTACCTTCTTGTTTTCCATTTACAGTATATGTTTCTACATTACCACTACTATCAGTATATGTTCCACTTCCTACAAGTGTTGTACCTTTTGAATATGCTTCCCATTCTCCTCCAAATTTACTTTCTACTTTTTCGACTGTATCATCTTCAGTACTTATATATATACTTCCTACTGGATATACTTCATTTATTACACTACCTTTAAATCCTGTTAATTTATTTTCTAACTCTGTAGTTTTTTTATTTGAATTTGATAATTCACTTTCTAATTTTGTGTTTTTATCTTCTAACTCTGATAATTTACTTTCTAATGCAGTTATTCTATCTTCTAATCCACTATTTGTATCTCCATATTTTAAATCATTCAACGTATTTTCATTTAATGCTTTATTTAGTGAAACGCTATTATTTATTGTAAATAACATTATACTTATTGCTACTAAAAATATTGCAAATATCGTATATATTATTACTGATGATGCAAATCCTTTTTTATTCATTTTATCACTATCCTATTTTTTATTTAAGTATACATT
>CANQAQ010000019.1 GCA_947589275.1 uncultured Bacilli bacterium
CAAATCCTTTTTTATTCATTTTATCACTATCCTATTTTTTATTTAAGTATACATTTTTATTATTATTTTTGTCAATAAAAAAAACAAGTATACAAATTACTTGTCTTATTTTTTACTAATTTCAAAGTGTTCACGTACTTTTTTATCAAGTTCTTCAAACAAATTTTTATTTTCTTTTAATACAACCTTAACTGTTTCTTTACCTTGACCTAATTTTTCACCATTATATGAATACCACGATCCACTTTTTTCCAATATATTAGCTTCTACCGCTAAATCAATTAATTCAGATTCTTTACTTATTCCCTCACCATACATAATTTCTAATATAGCAGTTTTAAATGGTGGTGCCACTTTGTTTTTAACAACCTTTACTGTCGTTTTATTTCCAATTATATTATCTCCTAATTTTATTGCTTCACCTTTTCTTACTTCCATTCTAATTGTTGAATAAAATTTAAGCGCACGACCACCAGGTGTAGTTTCTGGATTACCAAACATAACGCCAACTTTCTCTCTTAATTGATTTATAAATATTGCTATTGTATTTGTTTTATTTATTGTACCAGAGAGTTTACGCAAAGCTTGGCTCATTAACCTTGCTTGTAGACCAACATGAGAATCTCCCATTTCACCTTCTATTTCTGCTTGTGGAACTAATGCTGCAACTGAATCAATTACTACTATATTTATAGCTTCACTTCTAACTAAAGCTTCACAAATTTCAAGGGCTTGCTCACCAGTATCTGGTTGAGATAATAAAAGCTCATTAATATTTACACCTAAATTTTTAGCGTATATAGGATCAAGTGCATGTTCAGCATCTATAAATGCTGCTCTCCCACCTGATTTTTGTACTTCTGCTATAGCATGAAGCGCAAACGTAGTTTTACCACTTGACTCAGGTCCATATATTTCAACTATACGTCCTCTTGGATATCCTCCTACTCCTAGTGCTATATCTAACATAAGTGACCCACTAGATGAAACTGCCATTTCTCTATGAGAATCATCACCAAGTCTCATAACTGCACCTTTACCAAACTGTTTTTCCATATCTAATAGGACTTGTGATAATATTTTATCTTTATCTTTTACTTCAGAATTTTTTGCCATTACTTTATCCTCCTTACTGAATACAATAATATTATAACCCAACTTAAAAATAATTGCAATAGTTTTTTCGAACAATTGTTCTATAATTTACAAATTTTATATTCAAATATTGGATTATTAATATAAAAAAAAAGAATAATAACAATATTTATTATTCCAAATTTTAATTTTTAATTATATATTTTCTATACATCATATAGTATTGAACACCCGATATTACTGATAATATTGTAGCAGCAACTAAAAAGAAATCATCAAGTGCTATATTAATTAAGCCTAATGGAAAATTTCCAAATAGCTTAAGCGTTAAACCTATCATCAAAAATGATGTTTTAAATTTACCAGTATTAATTGCAGCAACTACATTACCATTATTACCTGCAACCATTTTAATTGTATTTACTATAGTATCGCGTAATATGATAATAACCGGAATAATAGGATGTAAATTACCTTCTGCACATAAAACTATTAAAAGTCCATTTACTAATATCTTATCTGCAATTGCATCCATTACTTTTCCAAAATTACTAACAGCATTATATTTTCTAGCTAAATATCCATCTAAAAAATCAGTTATTGACGCTACTATAAATAAAACACCAGCAATCATATATTTTAAATCTAACACTAATATATTATTTACTAAATATCTTTTGAAATTTATCCCCATCATGCTCCATGGAAAAAGTAATATAAATAAAACAATTATAGATAATATTATTCTTATAATAGTTAATTTATTTGGTAAATTCTTATCCTTCACAAAATCACCTACTCTACTTCATAACTTACTTTAATATTACTATTATCATTATTTTTATTACTATTAAAAAAATATATAATAACAAATGTGATAATTAGTATTACCAATATAACTATTAATATTATTGGTAACTTATTTTTATTATTTTCTTGCTTAGTATATGGTGAAGCAATTTTTTCTTCATTTTCTTTAATTTTACTAGCTTTTTCTATATCTTCTATTGGAATTTTAGATGTTGATTCAAATACATATTCATTAAATTCATCCATTATTTCATCAGAATTAAGTCCTAAGTATTTAGCATAATCCATAATCATACATTTAAGCAAAAATATATCTTTAAATAATTTGAAATCACCAGATTCTATTGCTTCAAGCTGAGAAACTTTATAATTAAGATCTTCTGCTGCTTCTTCTATAGAAACACCATTATTTTCTCTACTTTCTTTCAATATTTCTCCTATTTCTTTCAACTTTTTCACTCCTTTAATAATAACAATAATAATTTTAATAAGCCATGTTCTGTACCTATTTCTAGGTGGTAAACATTTATCTATGAATTTCTTCATCCCTTACTTGATTCTTTATTCTCTAATAAGAGTTCCCCTACCATATTTTGGGTTTCTCGCTTGCGGAGTTTACCAATCGTTTCACCTTTTTTTTTCAAAAAAAATCGTCACTGCGGCACTTTATGACTACTATATCCATAGAAAACCTTAGGATAATTCATCGTCGTTAGTATAAACTACTATAGGTTATTTTTTCCCTATACACAAACACTACTATCATCACAGATAGTGCGAGCATGGACTTTCCTCTACATTATAAAAATGCAGCGTTTACCTAAAAATTATTATTAATCTTCTCCAACATCTTTACCATATATTATTTTCTCTAATTGAGATATTCTTCTAAGTAAATCTATGTTAGTAACTTCACGACTACTATTTTTGAATATATCCATATTAGCTTTTGCATTTCTAAGTTTATGTTTAAGTTCTAATATTTCAGCTGTCATACTTTCTATTTGTTCATCTTTTTCTTTTATCTTTTTATAGAAAGTTTGATAGTCACTAATAACCATATCCAAAACCTTGTCAACCTCTTGAGGTCTATATCCCCTAGCATCCATTTTAAAATCCCAATTATAAAGCATATCTTGAGTAAGTAAAATTTCATCTGCTTTCATATATAAATCACCTCTAGTAAGACCATTATCACAAAAAAACACTAATTTGTCAATTCACATCTTATTTACCTTTATTTACAGCAAACTTAACAGCTAAATCAATTTTACTATTTAATACATCATCAATCATATTACTAAATATATAAACTAAGTATAAATTATTCATATTTTTCTCCTTTTAATTACATATTAACATTTTTATATTATTATTTCATTCAATTCGACAAAGTAAGATTTTATATGAAAAGAAATTACAATATACTAACATTTTTTTAAAAATAAATATATGAAAAATTACAAATATAATGTATAATAAGAATGGTGAGAAAATTGAAATATCCAAGTAAAAAAGTATTACAGGATAATAATATAATTAATTATAAAAACAGAGGTTTAGGATTAGAAAATGACATAAATAATTCAAATAAATATTATCTTGAACATGACATTGCGTTAATATATAAAAAACCTACACCTATTAAAGTTGTTAAAGTAGATTATAATAATAGAATAAATACTGTAATAAAAGAAGCATATTATGAAATTCCATCAACAACAGATTATAATGGGTTGTATAAGGGTAAATATATTGATTTTGAAGCAAAAGAAACACAGAGTAAAACATCATTCTCACTTAAAAATATTCATGATCATCAGATAAAACATCTGATAAATGTATTAAATCATGGTGGTATATCTTTTTTAATAATAAGATTTTGTACTTTAAATAAAACATTTTTACTAGAAACATCAAAACTTGAATCATTTTTAAATAATGAAACAAGAAAATCTATTCCACTGTCATATATTGAAAATAATGGATACATTATTAAAGAAGGCTATTATCCAAGACTTAATTACATAACTTTAATTGATAAATTATATTTAGGTGATAATTATGAAGACGAAATTTAAAAAAATAATTAGATTTATAAAAAAATTTATTAGTGAAAACAAATTATATTCATATATTATGTTGTTACTTCTATTGATTTATATAATATTACTAATATTTAGTCCACTAGTTGGTATTATATTTATCTTATCTAGTTTAATACTGAATATAATATTTATAGAAAATGGAGGTCTTGAAATGATAAAGAGGAAAACAAAAAAGAGTGTTAATAGTAAAAATAAATCTAGTAAGAATAAAACTATTGATAAAAGAAAAATGAAGAAAGTTATAAAAATTTTAATAAATATATTTTTATTTTTGTTATTAGTTGGACTTATTAGTGCTATATTCTTTTCTATATATGTAATTAAAAATTCACCAGATTTTAATCCAGATAATTTATATAGAGCAGAAGCATCTATAGTTTATGATAAAGATGGTAATCAAATAGCAAAACTTGGAGTTGAAAAAAGAAAAAAAGTTACTTATAATGATTTGCCACAAGTTTTACTAGATGCCATAATAGCAACTGAAGATTCTAGATATATGCAACATAATGGGTTTGATTTACCTAGATTTATAAAAGCTTCTGTAGGTCAAGTTATTAATAAGATAACTGGATCAGGAAATGCTGGTGGTGGTTCTACTATATCAATGCAAGTTGTAAAAAATAACTATACATCAACAGTGTCATCTGGTTTTGAAGGTATTGTTAGAAAATTTACTGATATATATATATCTATATTTAAACTTGAAAAAAGTTATTCTAAAGAAGAAATATTAGAATTTTATGTCAATACACCTTTCTTAGGAAATAATTCATATGGTGTTGAGCAAGCTTGTCAAAGCTATTTTGGTAAATCTGTTTCAGATATAAATTTGAGTGAAGCTGCTATAATTGCTGGATTATTCCAAGCTCCTTCCTCATATGACCCATATATAAATCCAGAGCTTACTAAAGAAAGACGTAGTACTGTTTTATATCTTATGAAAAAACATGGATATATTACAGAAGAGGAAAGAAAAATTGCAGAAAGTATTCCAGTTGAATCTTTACTTAGAACATCAAATCCTGAAGGAAAAGATAATCCATATCAATCATATATAGATATAGTCATAAAGGAAATTGAAGAAAAAACTGATGATAGTCCTTATACTACTGGTATGAAAATATATACTAATTTAGATACAAGCAAACAAGAATTACTTAATGATATAATGAGTGGTAAAACATGGACTTGGAAAGATGATAAGGTTCAAGCTGGTATAGCAATTGTAGATGTAAATTCAGGTGCTCTTGTTGCTGTTGGTGGTGGAAGAAATAGAACTGGAGAAAGACAATGGAATTTTGCAACTGACATAAAAAGACAAATTGGATCATGCGCTAAACCATTATTTGATTATGGTCCTGCTTATGAATACAATAATGCATCTTTAGCTACTCAAGTACTAGACGCTCCATATTCTTATTCAGGTGGTCAAACAATTAAGAATGCTGACGGTTCTTATGGTGGAATAATGACATATAAATATGCAATGGCTGCATCTAGAAATATACCTGCTGTTAAGGTATTTAATACTGTAGATAATGCAAATATAGTTAAGTTTGTAACAAGTCTAGGAATAACACCTGAAATAGATTCTACAGGATACATTCATCAAGCTCATGCATTAGGGGCATTTAATGGATCTAATCCTACTGCGATGGCTGGTGCATATGCTGCATTTGCTAATGGTGGATATTATACTAAACCATATACTATAAATAAAATAGAATATATAGATACTGGTAAGACAATCAGTTTAAAAAATAAAAAGACTAAAGTTATGTCTGATTCAACCGCATATATGATTACTGATGCACTACTATATGCAGTTGAAAGTTATGGTAATATTTATGGTACTGTTAGTGGTGTTAGATTGGCTGCTAAAACAGGAACTTCAAACTTTGATCCTGAGACTAGAAGAGAAAATGGATTCCCAGCTTCTGCTAATAATGACATGTGGGTAACAGGTTATACTCCAGAATATGCTGTATCTTTGTGGTATGGATATAATAATATTGAAAAGGGATATTATCTTGCAAGTGATGGTTATACAGCTAGAGGAAAATTATTTAGACAAGTTATAAGTGGAATATCAGATAGGAGTGGTATAAAACAATTTACTATTCCAAGTAGTATTGTTAAAGTTACAGTTGAGAAAGAAACAGATCCTCTTATGTTACCAAGTGCTAATACACCAGATGATATGAAAGTAACAGAATACTTTAAAAAGGGTACTGAACCAACTGAAGTATCTCCAAGATATAATAATCTTCCTGATCCAACAGGTTTAAATGCTAAAACTACTGATAAAGAAGTACAACTTACATGGAAGGCTGTACAAAAACCCGATTATTTAACAGATGATTATTTTAGAAATTATTATAAAAAGTTATATAGTAATCAAATAGAACAACAATTGAATATAAGAAAAGCTTCTTTAGGTGAATATGGTTATGAAATATTTATGAAAGATAAAGAAACTGGTACTATAACTTCTCTTGGATTTACAACTAATACATCATTTAAAACACCAAGGCAAACTAAGAGTGTAACTTATATAGTTAAAACATCGTTTAGTGTACTTAAAATAACACAAAGTAGTGGAGCCCAAATAGAAGTTAAAGAAAATATAATAGAAAATGAAAAACCTGATGATGGAAATAATGAAAATTCAAAAAATGATAATGATTTAATAACTATATTAATTACCGGAAATTCTGAAGATAGTGTTAAGTTAACTTCTTCAAATGTTACATATAAAGATCCAGGTATTAAGGTTATGAATAATGGTATTGATGTTACTAACAAAGCTACTATAGTTGTTAGTTGTTCTAATGGTGAAAATAATAAGCCTAATGAATCTACATATACATTTACTAAAATAGGTGATTATACTTTAACATATACTATAACATATAATGGTACAACGCAAACTGAAACTCGAAATATAAAAGTTACTAATTAAAATAATAAAACATACTTATATTAAGTATGTTTTATTCATTTAACCAATCATAATCATATATTTCTTCTACATAATTATCATCTTTATATTTTCTATTACTCACTATATCTTCACTTGTTTTATAGCCTTTTTTATTCCATTCAAATAAAATTTTATCTATATATCTAATATTACTAACACCTGATAAAATTGCCTCTTTTAATGCTGATTTTATTAAATCTATTGATATATTACTTTCTATCCAATTTTGTATTGTTTCATATTCAGTAGGAGATAATGTTCTTCCAAATTCTTGTTCAAAAGTGCTATAAATGTCATTTGTTTTTTCATTATTTTTATTTTCTATCATAAGTAATTTTAACTTACTATAAATTAATTCTAAAGATATATATTCTTCGATTATACCATTATTCTTTTTTACTTCTATTGATATATATTTTTTATCAGTTAAATTTGATATAACTTCGAGTAATCTTGATTGATCTATAAATAAATCTTCAGATATTTTTTTAACATCAAGTATTATTTTATCTTCTTTTTGATTTATTAAATATACAAGTAATAAAAAGTCATAATCACTAATATCAAGAATTTCATAATATTTTATCAAATATGATGGTATTATTAAATTATTATTAACTTTTATTAAATCATCTATAATATTTTTATTCATACTAACTCTCCTTATTATATTTATTATTAATATATTCTAAGATTATATTTCTTTCATTTTTTAAATTATTATACAATATTTCTTTTTCTAAATCTATATATATATCTTTTATTTTAGATGAAGTTATAATTTTTAAATCTGAAATATCTATATCTATTTGAGATCTATTATGAATTTGCATATTATTATATATTTTATTTATATCAGACAATGAAATATGTAATATTTCACCAGTAATTTTTATAATAGAAAAATCATATTTATATATCGTATACTGATCAATAATTTTATCTTTAATTATTTTTTTAATATCGTTAATTACTTTTTTCTCATGTTTAGTAAAATTATATTTATTAGAGAAATCTAATTGTGCCCATATACCTAGATAATTAGAGGTTAATACTAATTTATCGATATTATAAATTTCTAAGTATTTAGCCAAATTTAAATTTTTTATTAAATCTAATCCATATTTTAAATTTTTAGATTTAAATATCAAATCTAATTCATACTTCTTCCTATCAAATGAAATATTTCTAAGTAAATATGAGTATTTTTTTATTGCATTAAATAATGTATTTTCAATACTAAAATCTAAGATACATGCAAATCTAACTGCCCTTAATATTCTATATGAATCTTCTTTCATCTTTATATAAGGATCTCCAACTGATTTTATTACTTTATTTTTTATATCACTACTAGCACCAAGTATATCTACTATATTCTCCTTATAATCAATACACAACGTATTTATTGTAAAATCTCTTCTCAATATATCATCATTTATACTATCTACATATTTAACATTTCTAGGCCATCTATTATTAACTGAATCTATATCTTTTCTAAATGTAGTAATATCAAAAATATATCCTTCATATTTAATACACATAGATCCATATTTATTATTACTTATTACATTACCAAAAATATTAATCAAATCATTTGATGTTGCATTTGTCGTTATATCAATATCATTTGATATATACCCTAATAATTTATCCCTAACATAACCACCAATAATATAAGCTTCATATCCATTTTTGTATAATATATTTAAAATATCAATTGCTACATTATACATAATATCACCTTAAATATTATATCATAAAATAAAAAAACCAATAATTGGTTTTTCTACTATTTATTAACGATTTCTTTTAATTTGCTTCCAGCTTTAAATGAAACACTGTTTCTAGCAGCAATCTTAACTGGTAAACCAGTTCTTGGATTTCTTCCTTCTCTAGCTGCTCTTTTACTTACACTGTAAGAACCAAATCCAGTTAAAGTGATTTTATTTCCTTTCTTTAAAGTTTCTCCAACTACATCCATAAATGCTTCTAAAGCACGTGATGAATCAGCTTTTGTTAGGCCTGATTTTGCAGCCATTGCTTCTACTAATTCAGTTTTTGTCATCTTACTTTACCTCCGTTGACCTATTATATTTAAGCATACTATGCTTATGTATACAGAATAACATTTTTTTTATATTTTTGCAATAGTTTTATTGTAAAAATAGTTGTTTTTTCTTATAAAATAAAAGAAAATCATAATGATTTCCTACATACTTAACTGAGTTGCTATATTATTAAGATCATTTATATAATTTGAATTTAATGCTTCTTGTTGACTTTTATATGCTTCTCTAAGTTTTCTTAATTGATCTTCTCTTAACTCAGACAACTTTTTACTAGCTTGAATTTTCCCATTTATCTGACCAACTTTTGAAGTTATTTTTTGTATAAAACCTATTTTTTCTTTATCAGTACCTGCTACTTTACTTTTTTCTTCATCAACTAATTGCTTTATACTTTCAATTGGTCTAATATTTTCTGCTATATTAGCTTCAGGCATACTATAATTATTTTGTTCATTTTCTACTTCTTTAGTATCATTTTTTGGAGTAGAAATTTCTTCTTTTGATTGTTCTAATTCTGTTACTTCACCATTAATTATATTAGAATCATCATTAACATACATTGCTTTATCTAATTCACTTACTTCTTCATTTATAGGAAGTGAATTTCCTTCACCAACAAAAGTTAAATTTTCTGCTTTATTTTCTAATTCTTTCTCTTCTTCTTTTTCTTTCATATAATTTTCAATTATAGAATTTACTTTTTTCTCTTCCTGATCATAATATTCCTTGTATGCACTTTTAGTATTTTCAAGCTCTTTTTTCATAAAATCTATAATATTATGTGCTTCACCAGTTATTTTTGTTTTAAATTCTGACACTTTATCAAAAGTATTTTTTAAAAAATTAACAACACTTTTATCTGTTTGTATTATTTGATTTTTTTCTAAATTTACTCTTATAGTATTAGTTGGCATTTGAAATTTTTTTGTTGTAATATTAATTTCTTCTATAGAATCTACTACTTTACCATCTTTATCAAGATATACCATGCCTTGCCCTAAAACACCTTCTTTTTCCCTATTTATTATGTGTTCTATTTTTACATTGTATTCCTCTTCTTCTTGTCTTAATTTTTCAAATTCAGGTTCATATTCGTCAAGTTTTTTCTTTATATCATTTTTGCTTTTTGCTATATCAACCATCTTTTTTGAAATTTCTGTTAATCTTTCATAATTATTTCTATCAGCAGCATCATATAAATTTTTATATTCTAAATCATATTCTTCCTCTTCCTTAGTTAGGCGGAATAATTCTTCATTTAATGGTCTTGTAACTTTATCTAATTCTTTTTGCTTATTAATTACATCCCCTAGTTCATCATATGCCTTAGATAATTCTTCTTTTTCCTGTAAACTAAGATCTGAAATTGTCATTATATCACCTTCTTACTAACGCTATAAACTATTCACTTTCTTTTTTTATTTTTTTGTATGTTTCTGAAAATAACTCATATGCAACTTGTCTTTCATCTTCATTAATTAAGTCTTTAAGTACTTCCTGATTATCTTCAACAACAACTCTCTGTGCTATTATTGAAACTGAGTTACTATTTTCATCATCCTCAATTGAATAGTATTGATATGTTATATCTGTTTCTTCTACTTTTAATCTTATAATTGGTGTTGCTAATACTTCTTTACCATTTTTTAGTACCACAGTAAACTTCTCTTCCATTTTTATTCTCCTCTACTATATATAATATAATAACATTTTATCAGAATTTAGTCTATATAAAAAGTTAAAAAAAATAACAAATTAGTTATTTTTTAGTAAACTTTTTTACCATCTTTTATATAAACTTTCTTATTAGATTTTCCAATATTTGTTAAAGTTTCAGAAATAATATAATCAGACGATCTACTTAGCATGCCAAGAGTTATGTCATCACCTAAAATAGTTACAGTATCATTTATGTTAACATTATTATCAACTTTAATTGTAATCATATTCATTCCTATATTACCTAAAACTGGATATTTTTTATTATTTATTGATACAACTTTATTGATATTTTTTCTTCCAATACCATTATTATAACCAATTGGTAATACTGCTATTAAACAATCTTCTTTTGTAGTATAATTTGCTTGATATCCAATAGAGCTTCCTTTTTTTATTTTTTTAATCTGCAATATACCAGTTTTTAATTTCATAGCAGGCTTTAAATCTATTTCTACATTAAAATATGTATCACTTATTTTAAATCTATGTTTTAAGTATGAATTTCTTATATTTCTTAATACATTTTTTAAACCTTTATTACTTTTTGAATTAGAAACATTATATCCATACAATACTATTCCCATTCTAATACCATTACAAAATTCTATTTTTGGATGACCAAGTAAAGTTGTACTACTTCCTAAATGAACAATTGGAATACTTTTTAAATCTATGTCTTTTGTTAATTCTTTAAACTTAGCTAATTGTTTATCCCATTTATTATCTATTATTCCAACTGTTGCAAAATGAGAATAAATTCCTTCTAAAAACACATTTTTACTAGCATTTAATAAATCAACTGCTTCTTTAATTTCATTTTTATCATTAAAACCAAGTCTACACATTCCTGAATCTATTTTTAAATGAATCTTTACATTTTTATCTAGTTTTAACAATTCTTTTAAGTAATTAAAATCATGAACTGTTATTGTAATATTATTATTAACTACTACATCAATTTGATTTAAATTAATTGGTTGAAGTAATAAAATAGGAACATCTTTATTATACTTTCTTATATCTAACGCTTCATTTATATAAGATACAGCAAAATAATTAATTCCGTTTTCATATAATTCATTTACAATATACTCACCATGTCCATAAGCATCTGATTTTAAAACTCCAATATAATAATCATATTGGTTATATTTTTTTACAATATTTCTAGCATTGCTTGCAATATTATCAAGATTAATTTCTACATATGTATCTTTCATAAAAAACTCCTTATTAATGTTTAATTTTTAATTTTAATAATACTTTGTCTATTATATCTTCACCTAATATAAATTGCATAGATTTATTTTTATATGAAACAAATATATATATTAATATAGATATAATTGCTGATAAACAAAGTTCTAATAATATTATTATATATGAAATATTAAATGTTAAATTAATATAATTTATTAAAATTCTAAATAATATCATAATAAATGTCATTAAGAAAAGAGGTAATAACATCTTTTTTAATGTAGTGATTACTGATTTATAACTAAATTTAAATTCTTTTTTAAGTGATATTACAACTATTAATATTGAAACTGTTTGACCTATTGCAGTTGAAAATAAAGTTCCTAAATATGGATAAAATCCTATTTTATTTAATAATAATATTAAAGGAATATCTAGTAATGTATTTAATACAATACCTACTATAGTATTCAAATAAATTATTTTATACTTTTTCATTCCTTGAAGTATCATATTAATTACCATATGTATACTAAATAATATACTTACTATAGCTAAAGCACATAATATTATAGAACCATATTTACTATTATCATAAAAAATATAATATGATTCTTTAGAAAATAATATTAAAAATAAAGCAAGAGGTATACCTATAAATATAATTGTATTTATAGCTTGATTAAACTTATCATTTAAAGTTTTATTATCTTTTTTTATATAACTATCAACAATAAATGGAATAATACTTGTACATAATCCTATAGCAAGAGCATTAATAACCATACATATTTTAGGTGCCCATGTTATAACTATACTTGATAGTAATTCACATTCTTCTGTTTTATATCCTATTATATGAAGACCTTTTATAATCAATTTTTGATCTACTATTTCATATATATTTTGAGTTATTGAAATTATTATTACTGGAATTGCATATATAATAATTTTCTTTAATATATCTTTGTATGTTACACTTAAATTTTTTTTATCTATAATACCAAATTTTAGACTATCTTTATTTTTATATATTTTATATTTTAAAAATAGAAAAGCACATATTCCACCAATTACTGTACCAGATAGCGCTACTGACACTCCAATATCTATATTATAATTAAGAATATTAATTGCAATATAAGAACCAACTAATACTATAAATATCCTAGAAATTTGTTCTATAACTTGACTAAATGATGATATTGATACATATTTATTACCTTGTAAATATCCTCTTGTTACACTTAAAAAAGGTATTATAAGTAAGCAAAATGATATAATTCTAATAACAAGAACGATACTTTCTACACTCTTTAAATCACTTATTAAAAACTGTGCGATAGGTTTTGCAAAAATAAACATTATTATGAATGCTATAAATGCAAATATAGAAATTGTTCTATTAGCAATTTTATAAGTATATTCTCTTTCATTAAACATTTTTAAAGCATTATATTCACTTATTATTATACTTACCGCAGTTGGTATACCACTTGTAGATATATTTAAAAATAAATTATAAATATTATAAGCATATGAATATAGTACCCCACCATCTTCACCTATTATTTTATAAAATGGAATTACATATATGGCACCTAATATTTTAGTTAATAATATTGCAATATAAGCAACTATAGTACCTTCTACAAAGCTATTTTTTTTCATCTTATCACCTATCTATTATACATTATATCAAAAAAATAATCATAACACTATAATTATTTAAATTCTGATAATTTGATATATTAAGTTTTAAATAAAAAAATAGCTATAATACTATAGCTATCATATTATTAGAACCTTTATTAACTACTTTACCTAATGTATTTTGAAGTTTATATCTTAAATTATCAGGCATAAGTGATAATTTTGCTTGTATACCTTCTTGAACTATCTCATCTAAACTTCTACCAAAGATTTCACTTTTCCAAATATTATCTGCACTCTCATCTTGATTTTTAGTTAAATAATTTATTAATTCTTTTGATTGAAGTTCTGAGCCTATAATTGGTTCAAATGTGCTTTCAACATCAACTCTAATCATATGAATTGATGGTGCGACTGCCTTTAATTTAACACCATATCTACCACCTTGTTTAACTACTTCTGGAGTTTCTAATTTCATATCTTTTAATGTTGGTATTGCAATCCCATATCCAGTTGATTTAACCATTTTAAGTGCATTTTTGTATTGTTCAAATTCTTCTTTTGTATCATTATATTCTTGAAATATTGATAAAAGCGCTGATCTACTATTTATACTTGTTCCTATTACTTCTTTTAATATTTCATCATAAAGATTATTAGGTGCTGTTAAAGTTATTGTTACTTCACCAGTAGATGGATTTACATCTGATAAATAAGATTTTTCTATTTGTTCACAATTTCTAAAATGACTATTAATTGTTTCTATATCTCTTAATTTATCAACTTCAACAACACATTCTCTTATTTGATCCATATAAACTTTTTTAAGTGGATGAGTTGGTTTTAAACAAGCTATCCAATCAGGAATATCAACTTTAACATTAAGTACTGGAAATTCATATAATGCTTCTCTTAATATATTATATAAATCTTTTTCATTCATAGTTTCAGCACTTATTGGTATTACTGGTACATTATGTTCTTCTTTTAATTTCTCAGCTAAGCGTTCCGTTTCTGGTAATGTTGGATGAGCTGAATTTAAAAGTACTATAAATGGTTTACCTATTTCTTTAAGTTCACTTATAACTTCATTTTCAGCATCTAAATAATTATTTCTTGATATATCACCAATACTTCCATCAGTTGTTACAACAATT
Organism: uncultured Bacilli bacterium; assembly: GCA_947589275.1. Classification (GTDB taxonomy): domain Bacteria; phylum Bacillota_I; class Bacilli_A; order RF39; family UBA660; genus CAG-433. The sequence goes on from CANQAQ010000019.1 coordinate 14,807, forward strand.
CCTATTGTAGAGTGATCTCTTATTACTTTTTCAGTTCCAATTTCAGCTGCTTCAACAAAAGGTATATCTTCGTCATACCACCGTGAACCTAAAAAGTGATACCTAATAGAAAAAATATAAAACACCAATATAGGTGACTAAGTTTATACTTTATTTTTTCTTATTCTATAATATATTTCTAATTTCTTATCTTTCGTTACATATATTTTGTCTATAATTTTATTAAGCATTTCTTTAGTTGGATTTTTCATTTGTAAAAAATTTTGTATTATTTTAAAATAGTCTTTAGAATCTACTGATTCTTTATTTATAGATTTTATCTCATTCATATATTTTTTTATTTTTTCATTATCTATATTTATTTCATCTTCAATTTTATCATATAGTCTTTTATATGTATCAATATTAATAACACCATTAAATTTATCATCATATAAAGAATCTTGTTTTAATTTTAAATTATCAATATTTTTAGTTAACATTTTAATTTTCTTATTAAGTTCATATTTTGGATCAAAATAATCTTGTTTGATAATTTTTTCAAATTCTTCTTTTTCATCAATATATTTAACTGATAAATCACTAATTTTATTTAGTATTGTCTTTTCTAATTTTTCATAATTCATATAATGAGAAAAACATATATGATATTTACTAAATTTTCTATAATTATTACAATTCATAGTTACACGATCTCTTTTTTTATCATAACTGATACTCATTTTTGCACCACAATCTTTACAATATACAAAATCTGATAATATGTATTCAACATTTCTTCTATTTTTATTATAATTATTTGACTTATCCCTTATACTTTGTGCTAATTCAAATGTTTCTTTTGTAATTAATTGTTCATGTGCATTCTGTTTAATACACCATTCACTTTTAGGTACTTTTCTTCTTTTTTTTATCTTATAGTTTATATTTTGTGATGTATGTTGTATAAGTATACCTATATATATAGGATTTTTAAGTATATTACTAATAGTACAATGTTTCCAAATTTCAGGATGATTATAGTTTTTTAATGATTTTTCTTTATTCTTTATCATTATAGGAGTAGGTATTTCTTCTTTAGTTAGAATTTCAGCAATAGAAGAGCTACTATAACCACTAATATATAATTCAAATATTCTCTTTACTACTTTTGAAGTTTCAGGATCTGGTATTAATATATGCTTATCATCTTTATGTCTTATATATCCGTATGCTGGTGTGCTACCACAAAATTTTCCATCTTTTTTCATCTGGAGTAAATTAGAACGAACTTTTTTAGAAATATCTTTTGCATACATATCATTCATACTAAGTTTAAATGGCATCATATCACTACCACTTGTTTCATAAAAAGTATCTATATCATCATTTACTGCAATATATCTAATTGCCTTTTCTGGAAAATAGTTTTCAACATAATATCCTGTTTGTATATGGTCACGTCCAAGTCTTGATAGATCTTTGGTAAGTACCATATTTATAATACCATTTTCTATATCTTTAATTAATCTTTGAAAACTAGGTCTATTAAAATTTCCACCTGAATATCCGTCATCTACATACTCATTAACTGCTTTTAAACCATTAGCCTTTAGAAAACCAGTTAAAAGACTTCTTTGATTTGTTACTGATTCACTTTCTAAATCATCACCATCTTCACGAGATAACCTTATATATATTCCAATCTTATAATTATTATCACTGATATAATTTCTATACATTATTTTTCTTCTTATCAACTAATTTATTATCTTGGTTATCTTTACATATTTGATTAGATTTATTTTTATTCTTCACATAATAATTATAAATACAGCTCTTTAGTATATCTTTTATATCATTTCCATCTTCTTTATAAAATTCTTCTATTTCATACATAACTTGTCCTCCAGTTTGATAAATTCTATGATGTAAAAAAAAGAAAAAGAACAATATTAATATAATTAGACATTATTTTTA